>JAKRWB010000165.1 GCA_022353185.1 ANME-2 cluster archaeon
AAAGGTATTCGAGGGTATGGCATTGATATTAATGACGATTTCATCCTGTATTGTAAAAGAAAGGATTTGAAGGTGGAAAATGTAAATGTTTTAACCCATTTAAAATCATTGCCAGATAAAACAATAGATGGTGTATTTTCAGCTCATGTCATAGAACATTTGCAAACACACGAGTTGATAAAATTAATAGAATTATGTTATGCTAAAATGGAGTTTGGATCGTATATTATTTTAGTTACTCCGAATATTCTTAATATAACCGTATCATCAAACACATTTTATATGGATCCAACACACATAAATCATATACATCCGGATGTTTTGAAATATTTATTAGAATCTGGTGGTTTTAGAGATGTACAAAAAATATTTTATCAGCAAGTTCCTGATGAATTAAAATTAAAACAAATAAACTGTGATGTGGATCAAACAATTGAAGATACAAAAATATTTGAAACAATGAATTACAATATTGGTATACTGAATAATCTGTTGTTTGGGTACAGGGATTTTGCCATGGTTGCAAATAAGTGATAACATGGAGATTCATCAAATATTGCCAGCATTGAGTTACGAAGATGCCGTGAGTAATGATGCCATTGAAATAAGGAATGTATTACGAAACATGGGATATGTATCAAATATATATGCAAAATATGTTCATGAACAAATTTCAAAAGCTACTTATCCACTTAAAAAATACAAAAAAAATCCAAATAATATTGTGATATACCATTTTTCACTCGGCGATTTAGATGTTACAAAATTTGTTAAACTCTTGCCTGATATAAAAGTTTTGATGTATCATAACATTACACCTCACTATTATTTTAAAGGCATAAATGATGAATTGGCTCAGTTATGCAGAAATGGAAGATATGAACTAAAATCACTTAGCAAAGATATAAAACTTGCCCTTGGCGTTTCTGAATATAACAGAAAAGAGTTACTTGATTATGGATTTATTAATACTGATGTTCTTCCAATTATTGTGGACTTTTCAAAATATGACTTAATTCCAAATAATAAAATAATTCAAAATTTTGATGATGGTTATGTTAATCTATTATTTGTGGGCAGGATTGCCCCTAACAAGAAACAAGAAGATTTGATAAAAACTTTCATTTATTATAAGAGAATTAACCCAAAATCAAGATTGTTTATTATTGGTTCACCTGAAGGTATGGATAAATATTATGCAAAACTTCAATTTTTGATTGAAAAACTTGATTTGAATGATGTGTTTTTAACAGGAAAAGTCGAATATGAGGATTTATTAGCATATTATACGATAGCGGATGTCTTTATTTCAATGAGCGAACATGAGGGTTTTTGTGTCCCACTTATTGAAGCAATGTATTTCAAAGTTCCGATAATTGCATATAATTCTACGGCAATACCAGATACTTTAAACCATGCAGGAATATTGATTAACAAAAAAAAATATGTTGAGATTGCAGAAATGATTGAATTGATTGTAAAAAATCATGATTTGCAAACTAGATTGATAGATGGCCAAACCCATAGACTAAAACATTTTAATAAATCAAATACTGAAGATGTTCTAAGAATTCATATCGAAAGACTTGCAATTAAATGATAGGTGTTTTTTTGAAAACTTATAAAAGTTACTTGCCGCAGGTTTCTATTATTGTCTGTACGTACAATAGAGTAGCTTATCTGAAAAAATGTTTGGATTCATTACAAAAATTAAATTATCCAAATTATGAGATTATTGTAGTGAATGGGCCATCGACTGATAAAACTGATGATCTGTTGTCTGATTATTGTGATATAAAAAATTTAAACCAACCAAAGTTAAACGGATTATCTGTAGCAAGAAACATTGGAATAAAAGCATCTTCTGGAGAAATAATAGCATTTATCGATGATGATGCAGTCGCTGATGCAAATTGGCTTACATGTTTAGCAGAAGAATATAAAGATGAATCTGTTGGTGGGGTCGGAGGACTGGTCTATGATATTACAGGTAGTTGGCTACAATTTAAAAATGGATTTATAAATAAATGTGGAATACCGACATTTATAGTTGACAACGCTCCTAATTTTAACGACAAAGGTGGTTATAATTTTAATTATATCATGGGAACAAATTCTTCATTTCGAAAAAGTACACTCGTAAAAGTAGGTTGTTTTGACAAAAATATTAAATATTATGCAGATGAGGCAGAGCTGTGTGTAAGAATTATAAAAAGTGGAGAAAAAATAATACACACATCCAAAGCAAAAGTTTTTCATGGAATGGTAGAAGGTCATAATCGAAAATCACCATATGATTTGAATTGGTCTGAAATAATGAAAAATGTGATTTATTTTACACTTAAAAATTTTAGAGGGGATTTTTCGTCGTATACATTCCGACCTACTAAATCACTTTATTGGTGGTTAAAATATTTTATTCACCCATATTTTAATAAGGATATTTCTCTAAAACAACTTTTTGATATTTACCTCAAGTTAGTTATAGGTGCAATGAACGGATATATAAGTGGTTTAAAAGTGAGTGTAAATAAAAACAATTCAATACTCGTAAATATACCTACTTTTAATAGAGATGATAAACTCAAAATTTGTTTATTAAGCCAAGAATTCTCAAAAAACTGCAACGGCGGTGTTTGTAGGTATACCTATGATTTAGCCCATGCTTTAGCAGAACTTGGAAATGAAGTACATGTAGTCACACACTCAAAAAAGGATCATGAATATGAATATCGGACTGAGAATGTATATGTACATGCGATAATTCCACAATCAATTGATTTTTTGGGATTATCTAATGATATGA
>JAKRWB010000166.1 GCA_022353185.1 ANME-2 cluster archaeon
GCCCGCAACAAATTGAAAGCAGAGCTTCAGAAGACACTGCTTTTACAGGAATTTGCAAATCTCCCCAGTCTCGTGCAAAAACGCGCCCATATCATCAGCCGGATCATGGAAATTATTGAGAAAAACACCGACATCATTCTCTATGCGGAGTAGTTTCGATGGAGTTGGCCTATACAATTCAAAGATCGTCTAAGCGGCGCAAGTTGACCATCACCGTCGAAAGAGATCGCAGCATAGTGGTGCATGCACCGGAAGGAACATCTGATGAAAATATACAGCAGGTGGTAGAGTCAAAGCGTCAATGGATATACGAAAAAACCGGCCACCCACAGAAATACAAGGACCTACCTCATGCACCAGGAAAGGAACTGGTCAGCGGCGAATCTGCTCTTTATCTGGGCCGCCAATACCGCATTGAGATGGTAAAAACGGGTTTATCCGAGATTCAATTCGCCCACCGTTTCCTTATTCCGGCTACACAGGGAAAGAAGCAAGTAGAGGCCTTAAGGGAATGGTACATCAAAAAGGCCAAAGAAAAGATTGTTCCACGGGTCAGGCATCATGCACGTGAACTCGGAGTCAGTTTTTCCAATGTCAAGATTGTCGACAATCGCTATCGTTGGGGTTCCTGTACCGTGAAAAACAATGTGAATTTTAACTGGCGGCTGATAAAAGCACCCATGTTTGTCATTGATTACATCATTGTCCATGAACTCGCCCACCTCATCGAGACCAACCATACGCCCAAATTTAGTAACATTGTCCGTGCACAATCTCCGACGATGGAAAAGGCAAAGGCCTGGTTGAAGGAGAATGGACAACTGCTGGAACAGGCTATATGAAAGGAGTTGAAGAGGAGGAATATACTGGCGTTGCATGCCCTGGTTAAGCGGGGCAGCCTGTCAGCAATCGGCGAGGAGCTGGGTGTGGGCAAGGAGTCTGTGGTCTACGAAGGGCTGCGGGAGATGGTGGGGGCCTGGGCCAGCAGCCGGTGTCATCATCAAGTTCCACCACGAAAGGTGCACGAGTTTCAAGCAGATGAAGCGCAAGCGTGAGAACCTGGACGGAATGCACCATTTCTCATGGATATATGCCACGCGCCTGGCTGCGAAACGGGAGTTTGATGTCTTGCAGCGGTGTACCCTGAGGTGAGCGTGCCCGAGCCTGTGTACCGCAACCGTAATGTGACCGTGATGGCGATTGCAGGGGGGGCGAGCTGTCTAAGACTAAGGTGCTGGACCCTGGGTGGTACCTGGACAGGATTCTGGAGCAGGTGAGGCTGGCGTATGCAAAGGATGTGGTGCACGGGGATTTGAGCGAGTACAATATTTTTGTGAGCGATGAGAAGGTGACTGTTATTCACTGGCCGCAGTATGTTGAGGTGGAGCATGAAAAGGCAGGGCATTGAACTTCTGAAAGGAGATGCGTGGAGTCATAGAAATGACATCAATGAGTACTATGAGATTAAGCCACGTATATTTGACAGAATTGAAGAGTTGAAGAATGAAGGTACATCAAAGGAAGAAATCGTATCTAAGTTGGGTGTTGAAACTCGATTGAGTGAAGATTTGATTAAGTTTTTGGCGTAAGACAAATTCGAAAAACTTAAATCTACTCCCATATTTTCTAGGAATGTGGGCAGAGCAATCACTGAACAAACTTTGTTTGTGGATTTGTCCCCTCAGACTAATCGGGGCACATGATTTAAGTGACTGGCAGCACCTTTGACTTCTGTTTGTTGCAACCATAATTATCCCAGAGCTACTTCAATAAGCCTGCGTGCCCAATCCAACTTCCTGGCTTTCAAGTGTGTCACAGCGTCGTCATTAAAGTTAAATCCAATCAAAGTTGCGCTGGCCGCATTAAATTCCATTGCCAAAAAAACACAACGGTCACCGTCAGTGAACCCTCCGAAATTGTAAACATTCTCCAACGGGGCCGTCTGCGTTGACCCGATAATATTGTACAGTTTAGGGACTATTGTCTGAACAGTCTCAACATTGTCACCATGTGCATGAACCACCAATACCGCTCCCTTACGGCTGGCCTTTATCTCATCATCAACTGCACCATCAAGGTCAGTCACAATGATATGTGGTACCAGGCCTGCATCCATAATGTGAGCCGTTGCCCCGTCGGCAGCGATGATACAATATCCTGACGGGTCCACCTCTGCCAGTTCATCTGCCAGGGACGGAGCATTGCCGCAAACCAGAACGTCTTTTCCATCTACCAGTTCTTTAAGTTTCTTCACAGGGGCAAGCCGGGACGGCTCTGTCGAAAATAACAGCCCGGACAGCAGCCCGGCAGCATACTCGTCCCGGGCACGGTCATATCCCATATCATTGATGATTTCCTGGTATATGGGCTCCCAATCCTCAAACTTCATGAAAACTCTGAAACACTCATTTTCATACTAATACCTTCAACATCCCATTCCTTGACCAGGTCGCCATCGGATTCAACATCAATGCCGATGATGAGCAATTTTGACCTGACCTCCCCCGCAATATGGGCTTCCCAGTCCAGCACCAGGTCGCATATCCGTTCATCCTCGATCCTGACCACAGCTTTGATACTGGCTTCAACGTCAAGGTCCAGTTCCTTCCTCATATCCTGGACACGTCTTATCACTTCACGAGCATACCCTTCCGATTCTATCTCCCTCGTCAATAATGCATCCACGTACACCACACCACCTGGGAACTCAGCAGTGGCTATATGTTCAGGAATGGTCTCATTAAACAGTACCATATCCGGGGTAATGGTAGCAGTCCCGCCCTGGATTTCCAATTCATATTCCTGTGAAGTCTTGAATGCAGCCTTCAATGCCGCTACATCAGTTGAACAAAGGGCAGCAATTACCTTGCCAGCATCTCCCTTAAATACAGGTCCGATAGCCTTTGATTGTGGGATAATCTCGGCACCAAGTTCATTCCAGGTCTCGCCAATGCTCAACAGTACCACATCCTTGCTATTGGTCTGTTCAAGCAATACTGACCTGAGGGTTTCAACTGAACGGGCCACAGTTTCATTTTCGGGTGCCACCACTATCCGGCTGACAGGCCATCTGAGCTTGCGTTTAACCTTCTGTCTTGCATTGGATGCCGCTTCCACAACCTTTCGGATGCTATCCATCTCCCTTTCAAGTTCGGTATCAATAAACTCATCCTGTGCAGCCGGCCAGTCACACATATGAATGGACTCAGGACTGTCCGGGTTAAGGTTACGTACAAGGTTAAGGTACATTGATTCTGCAAGGTGTGGGGTAAAGGGTGAGATTATCTTTGCCACTTTTACCAGCACTTCGTATATGACCCAATATGCAGCTACTTTATCCGGTTCATTTTCTTCAAGCCAGGTACGTGGCCGTATCAACTGGATATACCACCGGGACAGGTCTTCCAGGATAAAATCCGATATGGGTCTGGTAGCCCTGTGCAGGTCGTACTGCTCCATTGCTTCTTCCACCTTCAGGACCAGGGAGTTCACACGGCTCAGTATCCAGCGGTCTTCGGGCCGTAGATTTGGTTTGACCATATCATAGGTTACAGTGGTAGGGTCGAAGTTGTCCAGTGCCATATATGGCAGAGGGAACCGGTACACGTTCCAGAAAATGTTCATCATCCGGTTTACCGTGGAGACCGCTTCCCAGTTGAATTTGAGGTCTTCCCAGGGCGCACTGGATGAAAGTACATAGAACCTGAGAGTATCTGCTCCTAACTTTGCCGCCACCTCTTCAGGAGATACCACGTTACCCAGGCTCTTGCTCATCTTCTTACCAGACTCGTCCAGGGTAAAGCCGTGCATCAGTACACTTTTATATGGTGCCTTGCCAAAGGCCATCATGCTGGCACCCAGTTGTGAATAGAACCAGCCCCGGGTCTGGTCGTGACCTTCGGTGATAAAGTCAGCTGGCCAGAGTTTATCAAAATCTTCATGCGCGGCAGGATAGTGCAACGTCGCCCAGGAAGCCACAGCTGAATCGAACCATACATCGAAAACGTCAGGTTCACGCTTCATTGTGCCACCGCACCGGCATGTGATGTTAATCGTATCCACGTTGGGCCTGTGCAGGTCAAGGTGCCCTTTCAGTCCGGAACGCTCCCGCAACTCTTCCATTGTGCCTATGACCTCCAACTCGCCGCAGTCGGCACATATCCAGATGGGAAGCGGAATGCCCCAGTAACGCTGGCGGCTTATACACCAGTCACGGGCACCCTTTATCCAGTCGGCGAACCTTGCAGAACCTGCCCATTCAGGATACCATGCTACTTTCGAAACTTCATTTAGCATCTCATTTTTAATCTCTGATATTTTGAGGAACCATTGTTCAGTAGCAAGATAGATGATCGGGGTCTTGCATCGCCAGCAGTGTCCGTACCTGTGAGTGATGATGCCTTTCTTGAGCAGGTTCCCCCTCTCTTCCAGGTCATCCATTATCATTTTATCGGCTTCTTTCACATATTTGCCTTCATATTCCCCGGCTTCTGCAGTGTACCGTCCGTCGGGACCCACAGGGCAATATATGGGCAGGTCATTTTCCACGCCCAGCATAAAATCATCCATACCGTGACCGGGCGCAACATGGACACAACCAGTGTTCTCTGCCGTGACAAAATCCGCCATGTATACATTATGTTCAAAACCGGCCTGTGCAGGTACCTTGTCAGAGAGAGGGTTTTCATACGACAGTTTTTGCATATCCTCTCCCAGCATCCGGTCCAGCACTTCATAATCAGAATAACGTCCCTGTTTCAATACATTCTCGACAAGTTCCGTGGCCAAGTACAGCACTTCGCTGTCATCCTTATCTCCCTTCCATGCCCGTATCTTGCTGTATTCAAAGCTGGGG
Source organism: ANME-2 cluster archaeon (assembly GCA_022353185.1). Classification (GTDB taxonomy): domain Archaea; phylum Halobacteriota; class Methanosarcinia; order Methanosarcinales; family Methanocomedenaceae; genus Methanocomedens_B. The sequence continues at coordinate 4,856 of JAKRWB010000166.1, forward strand.
TGCACAGCTACGGCAATGTTTGCAGGGATGGTCCATGGCGTGGTGGTCCATATTACAATATAGGCATTGTCCTCACCTTTGACCTTGAACTTGATATAGACGGATGGGTCTTCTTTTTCCCAGTATTCCACTTCACTATCAGCAATGGCAGTTTCACATCTGGGACACCAGTTCACAACCCGTTTACCCCTCTCCAGCAAACCTTTTTCATTACCGCGTTTCAGGGTCCACCAGGCCGCTTCAATATATTCATCCTTCAGGGTCATATAAGGGTCTTCCCAGTCCAGCCAAACTCCCAGGTCCTTGAACTGCTGGGTCATATCATCCTTATGCTGCAGTGCGAACTCCTTACATTTGGCTATAAACCGTTCCACCCCGTATTCCTCAATATCTTTCTTGGACTTGAAACCAAGCTTTTCCTCCACTTTTACTTCGATAGGAAGGCCGTGCATGTCCCAACCTGCCCTGTCCCTGACACAAAAGTTCTTCATGGATTTGTAGCGAAGGATGGAATCTTTTATGATCTTGTTCCATGCCGTGCCGAGGTGAATGTGCCCTGTGGTATAGGGTGGTCCGTCTACAAAATAGAAGTCTTTACTGCCGGCTCTGAGCTGTCTGGACCTTGGATAGGCATTGATGGAATCCCAGAAATTGCGTATATCCTTTTCCAGGGTTTTTGGTTCATACTTATTGGTGATTTCCTGTATCATTCCCGATTCTCCGGATAAGATGGATAATAATGATTAACTGGAGTAAATAGTACTTATTATCGGAGTTAAAGATTTCTATCATGGGCAATGGATTCCCATAGTTGCCTGGAAGACAATTGCGGATACAGAAATATCGGGGGCTAAAAAAAAAGAAATGAACCAGGTATCACAATTAATTCTATGATACCCGGTATTGTGGATTAATACCTTGAAGGTGAATGGGCCGTACCATGGCATCCCATACATTCATTCACATCTAATCCTGTTAACTGTGAATGGACTCCCTCATGGCAGTTTGCACATGGACTCCATTGGAAGTGATCCGGATGGCATTCTATACAATTTATGTCTGAATGTTTGGATGGATTATCCTGGAATTCCTGTGCCGCACTGGGATGGCATTCAATACATAGCTCCATAGTCGTGTCAGAACTGAAACTGACTTCCATTGGCATATGCGCATCATGACACTTTATGCAGTCTTTGTCGATGATAGTTCCACTGTGGTCAACCTCTCCATGACAGTCAAGACAATCCGGGATGCTTTTGTGTTCTTCATGACAGGCATAGCAACTACTGCCATTAATATCTGAATGGCTACCACCCTTGGTTTTCAAATCATTGTATGCCTCAATATGGCATTTGGCACAGCCATCATCAGTCAGTAGAGAATGGCTTTCATGGCAGTCTTCACAAGGTTTGCCTTCAATATTTATTCTACCTTCTAATTTATGATAACTCCCGTGACATAGATCGCAATCCGAATACATAGGTTCTTCACCATACTCGTGACACCGATCGCATTCACTTGGTACCATTTCTGTATGAACACTGAACGCGGCTATGGCTTCAGGATGGCATCCTGCATCCACACATCCCGTTTCCATAGGATCTACAGAATCATGCATACTTAAGATGGAAGCCTCAGTATGGCAATCACCGCAATACTCCATCTTAATGTCTTGATGCAAATGGCTCGGTTTCGCAATACTATATATCAAAATTATAATTGCTAAAATACTCAACACTGTAACAATCTCTTTTCTCATTCACTAATCCACCTTAAATTCATACTAATCATTAGTTTAAATTAATTAAGTATAATTCCATATACTTGCAATACACTTCTTATAAAAATCTATGATATTATTTCAATATAAGTATTTCGATATGTATTTTGAGATGTGTAGTTGAGCAAAAAATAAAGTCCCGCCTCCCAGATTCGAACCGGGGACATCGCGGTTACTGCGCGTGTGCACCTCGGAGGGGTGCATGAACAAACTACAGCCGCGCACTCTAACCAGGCTGAGTTAAGGCGGGACAACGAGATATAACTAAACTTCAGCCATACGACGGCATTCTGGATATGCTCGATAATACTTATCCTTTTCGTTGATAGCTATTGGATATTATAATTGATAGATACTACAGACTGGCACGCAACAGCATTATTAACGCAATTGTGTGAATTCAGTGTTGAGGTTCTTCACCTTGTATCTCAGACAATCATGAAAATCGTCACCCTCAAATTCACATGGTTGCAAGTCATTTGCAGTACATTTTTCCTGATGACACATCGTACAATTTTGTAACATTAAATCAACCACCTTGGTTTAATAAGACATGATTTCATATAATGTTTATTCTGTTTTACAATGTCGAAGCAATCAAATTAGAATTAAATTTAGCGGTTCTAATTTGATTTCCCGATTATAGTCAATCCATTGTATAAAAAAAATAGATATTTTTTTTAATAAATTGCAATCTAAAATCATAATATTTATACTATAGATTCCAGGGAATTCCCAATAAATAATTTGGCTCCAGTATCAATTTGGGGCACAAAAAATCAAGCGAAAATATGGGGTTTATGGTGACATCCCACTTTGGTAAATTTTCCAATCTTTCGATTCTCTCTTCGCAGATTTTCATTACTTCTTTTGTTAATTTAACCCCTTTCTGGTAAACTTTATCGACAAGATGAACGGCGGGATGCACACCATTCCATGTCATAGTTTCAGCCCATCCGATGACTTTATGAATGGAGGACAGGAGCGTGCCATTCCAATGCACCTCTAAACCCCCCCAACATCGTTCAATCGAGTTATATTTGCTGTGATAAGGTGGATAATAAAATTTTCCGATAATTTTACCCAAATTTTAGCATATGAAACACCAGTATTTTTGCCAGTTGTCATTTGATGAAAAATCAATTTGTAAATCAGGTGGGGGAAAATGGGTAAATTATTATTTGTGAGTTACCTGACCTGCCGTAAATTCAAAGCAATAACCTGGAAAATATGAGCAGGCTCACAAATATCAACAGCACTGAAATATAAAGCTTTAGATGTGCAGCATTCATATCCTTTATAACCCTGGGTCCAATCTGTCCACCTATGACCACTGACGGGAGCACGAATACCAGGACACTGGACAAAGTATCGGTGTTATCCATCAATACACCCACGAAATCATGGTTCATCCTCGTCAGGGCGGCAACTACGTTCACGATAAAAATAATGACAATGGCCGAACCAATCACTTCAGATGGATGGCGGACCTTTTCATGGTTCCACATGCCTGGCACTATCAACTTGCCCAGGCCCGTAGCAATTAGTCCCTTCAAGAACCCGGCTACAAACCCAATACCCCAGAAAACCTTGTTGTGCCTGACCGGCTCTTTCGGGGAAGAGATGCAGGAATTTAGCATATAGCTCCCGTATATGAATATAAATGAGCCAAAAATAAAAACAAGGACTTTGCCGTTGATGTAGGAGGTAAGCAAAGCGCCGATAACAGCGCCCGGTACTGTGGGAATGAGGTACTGTCGGACCAGGTACCAGTTCACAGTCCCCTGGTGGATGTTCCTCACTACTCCACTTCCGAATCCGAATATCATAGTAATAAGTGCCAGCCAGAAAGTTACAAGCGGGTCCAGTTTTACACAGATAAGATATACCGGTATCCAGAAATTAGCACCTGAGATGCCTGCCGACATTGCAAGGGTGGCAATGACCAAACCTACTGGGAAGAGATACCAGTACGTGAGGTCGATGTTCATAGGAAATCCTTGTTGTTATTTAAGAATTGATCGGTGTTATCATTATTTCGAATCAGAAATCGGTCAGTGAACGCTGGCGCTGACCCTCGGCCTGTGCCTGGTTTTGGTTCAGGTTTGTTGCCTCGAACGAGGTTCGGGTTTCGTCATCTACTTCCACACTGCCGTACTGACCGCCGCCGCCCGGTATCACCCTGACCTTACCTTCACGGAACATCCTGACAGCATATATCACTGCCGGGTCTACCCCGTCTATACCCTCAAGTTCAGCATCCAGCAGCACTGTCACCTCGCTGCCGAACCTGTCCACCAGTATTTCCCATGTGCCCTTGACCTTCTTGGTTGTGGTACTTTTAGTACCCAGTGCCATCATGATAATCTCGGACAGCGGTATCAGGTGCAGATAGGGCGGCCTGTGGTCGGGGGGGGCGTGGCTGTTGGCGAGTTCTTCCACACGGTCACATACACCTTTCTTGATTCGCCCGCCGCAGGTGCAGCGCCAGTTTTTCCCTATACTCTCTCTCAGGGTATAATGCCTGAAACAGCGAATACAGGCAGATTCGTGGTATTTGCCTTCCTGTGGGAACAGTCCCACGTTCATGACCGGACCCCGGCCATCCTGTCTAAGTATGGCCTTTTCAAGTTCACCGAAGGTGATATCTTCCATCTGGAACCTGTTGAATTCCCGTGCCAGTTTATTTGGCCAGGGACTGTGGGCATCGCTGTTGGTCAAAAATGTCAGCCTGTGCAGTTCGCTGATTCGGTCGGCCAGGTCAGTGTCAGCACTCAGTCCCAGTTCCACAAAACTGATATACGGTGCCAGCTCCCCGTAGCAACTTTCAAGGCTGTCGTGATAGGCATACATGGCAGTCCATGGAGTAAATGCATGGGCCGGACCGATCATTGCACCTGCATCCCTGGCCAGTTCAGCAATCTCCACGCCGCTGAGGTTCACGTTAGGCCGCCCGTCCTGGTCTAAATTGACAGATGCGGGCTCCACTGCTTCACGCAATTCCTCTGCCTTGGATATGTCGGGTATGATGAGCAGGTGGTGCACCCTGTTAGTATCCTCAAGTTCAGTTGTCAGCACGAACCTGGCATTGTCCATACCATATACGCCGTCTGCTACTTCGGGTATGGTCCTTATCTCGTCCAGCCACTTACGGTGCAGGCAGTCCCCGGTGCCCACAAGCTGGATACCTTTCCTGACAGATTCAACTGCCAGTGTAGGAATATCCATGCGGCCAGAAGTGGCCATGCTGTACTTGGAATGGATGTGGAGGTCGGCGTTTATAACAGGCATGGGAATAAGATTGTAAAGATTCAATAAACCATTTTGGTTTTTTTATTGGTATATCCTATTTGATTTCCAGTTTTGCCATTGCCAGCTGAGCTGCCTTTTCGCCTGAGAGCAGCATGCCTCCGAACACTGGCCCCATCCTTGGCGCTCCGGCTACAGCGTTAGCTGCCATGCCTGTGACAATAAGCCCGGGGTAAACTTCCTTAGTATTGTCCATTATGATACGCTCGCCCACGTCTGCCCACATGGGTTTTTCTCCGATTACGGTCAATGCACCAGGAATTTTGCGGGCTACAGTGCTGCACACTTCTGCATTGTGTCCTGTGCCGTCAATGACCACTTTTGCCCTGATTGTTATGGGGTCAACGTGCAGTTTTTGCAGCCCCACTGCTGTCCAGTTGATGACCAGCCCGGTCACTGCATCACCTTCACGGATCATCACATCGTCCACACTGACCAGATTGAATATCTTAGCCCCTGCGGCTGCAGCCTCGGCACCCAGCCTGCACACGCATTCAATTGAATCTGCTACATAGTAGCCGGGCTTGTATTCAGTGTAATTGACGCCGAAACTATCAAGTATGCGTTTTGCTTCTTCCTGGACCACTATCCTTGGCATCATCATGCCACCTCCCCACATGCCGCCACCCACTGCCAGTTTACGCTCGAAAAGCACAGTTCTCACACCCGCATCTGCCAGAATCTTTGCAGCCACCAGGTTTGCAGGGCCACCGCCTACCAGTGCCACTTCGGTGTCAGTACAGTCCAGGAAATCAGCAGTAAATCCTTCGATGATAGCTCTTGAGATTGTTATTTCGTCCAGTTCCATGATATTACCCAACAATTAAATTGATATCATCTGATAATCGGAGATTGACTTATAATTATCCTAAAAAGGATTTAAAAATAGGTGTAAACCAACCAGATTACCAGGTCTGTTACTTGAGATGATAATATATTAATGTGCCAACCGAGTGTGTAATTTTATACATGAGCATAGCAAAGATTGTATGTGTTATCATGTCTGATAGCAAATGCACAATAATGATATTCAGACCTAGTTCAAAAAATCATTATATCCTCAGACCTTTAATTGTAGATTTACCTCGGAGTGATCATATGAAAAATGTAATAGTATATTCCACCAAAGTCTGTCCAAATTGTAAAATACTCAAGCAGATACTAAACGAGTCTGACATCTCATTTGATGAAGTTGACATGACCACTCCGGCAGCACTAACTGAACTGGTAATGAATAATGTATTCACCATGTCAGCGCCGGTGCTTAAAATACATAATATGTTCTATACCACTGATGATATGATGGAAAGTGATACACTGAACCGTCAGAAAGTGGAAGACATAATCTCAAATATTTAGTTGACCATTTGGAGGACACATAAAAATGCAAAGATTACAAATGGAACAGAAAATTCCACATAATGAAGCGGTCGATGAAATGATGGCAAAACAAAACGAACATGAAAAAGAACAGGTGCAACAAACCCTGACAGGTGAAAAGATATCCACCCTGCCAAAGGTAAGAACTACTGACGGACACTTGATGGAGTGGGACCGAAACACCATTGTAAAACAGTTGATGAAAGAGACTGTGCTCAGTGAAATGTTCTACAATAAACCAGCTATCGATGAAGAAACGGCAAAGCAGATCGCAAGGGAGACCGAAACCAGGATACGCAAGATGGGCGTACAATTCCTGTCAGGTCCGCTGGTGAGGGAACTGGTCAACATCGTGTTACTGGAACATGGCCACATCGAATGGCGAAATATCTCCACCAGGGTAGGTACTCCAGTCTATGACGCTTATAAGATAGATATCGGTACAGGATTTGAAGCAAAGGATAATGCCAATCTGCAGGAGAATGCCGAAACATCTCACAAAAAGAAGGCAGATAAGATATCAAAAGAACAATACCTGCTGCTACTGCCCCCTGCTCTGGCAGATAGCCATCTAAACGGCGACATCCACATACACGACCTTGAATACCTTGGCACCAGGGCGTTCTGCCAGGACTGGGACCTGAGATATTTCTTTTATTACGGCCTGATGCCTGATGGTTCAGGGACCAAGGCCAGTGTGGCTGGTCCGGCCAAGAAAGCTGAGGTCGCTGTATTACATGCAGTAAAAGCCCTTGGTAGTGCCCAGACCAATTTTGCTGGCGGGCAGGGATTTTATAATTTCCTTACTTTCATTGCACCTTATTTTGAGGGGATGGCGTACGATGAGATCGAACAGCTGATGCAGATGTTCGTCTACGAGATGACCCAGATGATGGTCGCCAGGGGCGGCCAGCTGGTATTCTCTTCCGTACAACTTTCGCCAGGGGTCCCAAAACTTTGGCGGGACAAGCCTGTTGTCTATAAAGGGCGCGTATGGAATGGAGAAATGGCGCCCCTCAGGACCTATGGAGAGTTCGAGCGTGAAGTACGCCTGGGCTTTGAAGCAATAATGAATGTGATGCTTATGGGAGACTATTGGGGCAAACCCTTCAATTTCCCCAAGCCCGAGATCAGTATTGAGCCTGACTTCATGGTAGAGAATGAAGAGTTCAATCAGGCTCATCCTGAACTGCTGACCTATGATGAGCTGTACATGTTGTCATTCAAACTGGCTGCCAAGTTTGGTTCTCCCTATTTTGATAACCAGTTGCCCCCGTACCGGGGAGCTGGAGAGGGTATCTCATGTTACCAGTGTTGCGCTTATAATTTCTCAACCAACGCCGAGAAGGATAATACCTTTGAAGATAAAATGCATTTCAAAGACGGAATGCACTTTTCCATGGGCGCTTGGCAGGTCGTTTCCTTAAACTGCCCCAGGGCTGCGTATGAGGCAAATGGGGACGACCACCTCCTATTTGAAAACCTAAAGAGACTTATGGACAGGGCAATTGAACTGTTCGAGATTAAGCGATACTGGATGGACCATATTATAGAAAGCGGCAGGATGCCCTTTGCCACCCAGCAGCCCAAGGATCCTGTGACCGGTAAGAAGGGGACAATCGCTGTGGGCCTGGAAGGGCTGGTATATACTATCGGTGTTGTGGGTATCAATGAAATGGTGCAGCACCATACCGGTTTCCAGATGTATGAGAGTGAGGAAGCAAGGCAGTTGTCTATCCGGGCTATGTATGAGATGGAATTCTATTCCAGAGAATTGGCTGAAAAACATGGTATTGAGATTGCACTGGCACGAACACCTGCTGAAACCACATGCCAGCGCTTTGCGGTATCAGACATGCTGCACAAAGAGTATAAAGAATTTGCTGAAGTTGTAATCAAAGGTGATCCGGAGGCCGCAAAATCCCTTCTTGATGAAACCCGCGACCTCCCTGTTTATTACACCAATGGAACCCATGTGCCCACTGGTGCAAATGTTTCCCTGCCCGAGAGGATTGATATTGAACATGCCTTTTTCCCAATCGTGGATGGCGGGAATATCCTGCATATCTTTATGGGTGAGGGACATCCCGACGCTCGCGGCCTTAAGGAATTTGCCATGAACATTGCAAGGAATACCCAGGTGGGCTATTTTGCATTCACCAAGGATATGACTGTGTGCTTGAACGATTTCCACGTGGCAGGCGGGCTGCTGGATGAGTGTCCAAACTGCGGTTCTGATAATATTGAGCACCTGTCCAGGGTAACTGGATATATACAGGCCGTAGATGGGTGGAACAATGGTAAGAAGCAGGAGTTGAAGGATAGGCTGAGGTACGGTGCCACGGATATGATGTAAGTTTGTGATTAATATAAGTCTATGAAGGGATGGATGCAACAAGGATGGCCGGGATGGATATGCATAAGTAGCCCATCCAAAAAGTATAAATCTATTTATATATTTCCACTTGAAATACAGGGGTTGTAACAATCAATCATCATAGTTTTACCTTGGAAATAATTAATTTATATAAGAAGGCTTCAACGGCAATCAATTAATCTTAATCGTTATACCCCGCAGTTCTGCTACGACTGGGACAAAGCATGGTCAATGCAACTCAGTCGCCGGAGCCATGAGATACCCTGCAGCTCTACTGGGGGGAGCTTCATTTGTTAGGTCCAATTCAACAATTTCGAATAAAAATGGATGTAATGATTTTGTAAAATTATGTTCTGCAAGATACATTTCCTCAATTTCTTTTTGGTTATATCCTGCTTTTATTAATTTTACCCGTTCTTTTGATGTTTCTAACATTACCTTTCTTTCATCTCCAGACTTTTAAAAGTATATTTCTTGCAGTTCCATCAAATCTGCCAATGCGGTTTCGATATTTACAATAATATAAAGAGGAATAGAGAATATATAATAATACCGACAATTTATTTAAATTTCAATAGTTTTTGTTGTTTTTAATTGTTTATTATAGTTTATTTTAATATTTCAACGTTTATTATAGCATTAAAAATGTGACTACCCACCATAAGCCATCAAATTCGAATTTTACCCATGATTCATCTTTTATTGTTCTATCAGTACAACCCTGGCAGGTCCGCCATCACCGGTTGCAACCTTTAGTGGAAGGCATACAAAAAGATATTGCCCAGCCTTCACAGCGGACAACACCAGACCTTCAACCACAGCAATATCCGCACCCAATAACAAGGTATGTACTTCATATTCTTCCCCGGCCACACCAATGGACAGCGCATCAGTACCCACGGTCTTGATGCCATTATCCATCAGGTATTGTGCCGGTATTAATATAATCTGGAATCACCCGCACCCAGATGCGCAGCCATTTATCTTTTACAATGTCGATGAACCTGGTAAGGTCTTGCAGGTATTGTTCACTCTTGTCCCTGCTCAAATCGGTAAGTTCCATGATGCCATCTATATCATCGAACTTGGCTTTGACCTCGATAACAAACCCGTCAACATTGTCATAAACCTCTTCCAGCACGGTGGGTCTTGAGGATTAATTCGCTTGCCCAGACCTGTAAGGGCTTCTATGAGATGTGGCAGGTCTTTGTGTATGGTGGGCTCTGCCCCGCCCATGTATACCCCACTTGCCCCCGAATTCCTGACAAAATCCACTACCTCGTCGATTGACTTTGTACTTGAAGGCTGGCGGATATGCACACATATGTATCACGACAATTTCGACCACTAATACTTTTCAATTTAAGTGTTAAACGACCTCTACGGTAAATTCAAATATTTGCTCATCCCCGGTCACATCTTCCCATGAGCGCCTGTACACGGCTGTGACCTGCTGCGTCCCGGTGGCAACCGCCTGTATCTCCCACTCATGAACCCCGCCTGCACCAACCAGTTCAGTGTCTGGTGCAATGTACTCATCATTAACCACAGCAAGTCCGTCTGTAGTATTCATTTGCCATGAAAATCCTGTTGTGGGGTTCTCATTAAGTTTAACATAAAAGGTATCTCCGGTCTTTAATTCCATGCTTGCTCCGTCAAAACCTTCGTGAATGGCATTGTCCATTTGCATTTCAAATGAATCGCTCACCTCATTGACCTTTACATCATAGGTCCCGGCCTTGAGTCCCAGGACATTTAGCGGGATTGATTCCTCGAAGGGGACGATTGCCTGGGTGCATATGGCATCAGCAGGCCGGGTTGTTGTCATGCTGATTGTAAATGTGTTCCCTTCTTTGCTTGTGGTGACACTGTCTATCTCGGTACAGCCATCGGGAAGGTAGCCCCTGGCATTCACCATCACCTGAACCGGAAACGATTCGAGTATCATAATGTCTATATCCTCAACTGCAGCATCCCGGTAGATGAATTGACCATTGTTAGGTTCAGTAATGTTATTATCAACTTGTGGCTGGACATCATTATTTTCAGTGCATCCACTGAGCATGACCAGGGTTATGACAATTGAAAGGATTATTACGCGGTTTAAAGAATTCTTTCTCATATTTATACCACCTGTTTGTAAAATATTGTTTTATTGTTTAATAGACGGTGCAGGGTTTCTTATAATTTACTTTAGCTGCGGTTTCATTTGCAGTTTAATTCAAAGTATAATTCAAAAACCTTTATTTACATTATCCGGGCTGCGGTCACTGGCACACATTTAAATATCCAGCACCATAAACTGACATATACAAATCTCAAGAGTGATAGGGTATCTCTTATGACAGAAAACTATTCAGACATACTAATCAGGGACATCATGACAAGTGATGTCGTAGTAGTGAACGAAGACGCACCAGTCGAAGAGATTTTAAAATTATTTGAAAAATACCATTTCAACACTTTTCCGGTCGTAAATAATGATAGTGAACTGTTGGGTATCATCGACCAGGATATTATGCTGGAAATTATGATGTTCCACAGGATACCCCGAATAAAACACACCCATGTTGCGGCAGTGAGGTCACTGGGTGAAAGTGCCAGAGAAATAATGATACCTCACCCTGTCACAATTTCCCCGGATGAAAATATGCATGATGCCACTGATATGATGTTGAAACACCATATCAATAGGCTTTGTGTATTAGAAGATGGAAAACTGGTCGGTATCATTTCAAAGAATAATATAATAAATGAGGTCTACCAGAGAAAAGGGGTTGATTGATGGAGTATATTCTCCTGCTGCTCTTGATACTGTTCCTGGCAAAGGTCTTTGGAGAGGTTATTGAGCGCGTCGGATTTCCCAGCATATTAGGAGAGATATTTGCAGGAGTATTTCTCGGACTATTGTGGTTTGAACCAGATGGGGAAGTGCTTTCGTTCCTGGCAGAGCTGGGCGCTATATTCCTTTTGTTCACTGCCGGGTATCTGGAAGTTAATCTTAATGACCTGCGCACAGCGTCCAAAGTGGCGTTAACTCCAACTTTATTCGGTGTTGGCGTACCGTTTTTATGGGGTTATTTCCTGGGTCAGGCATTTGGTTTTGGGTTTCTGGAGAGCCTCTTTATGGGTGTGGCATTCAGCCCTACCAGTATTGGAGTAGTGGTCAAGACCCTCGTAGACCTGAATTATCTTTCAAGCAGACCGGGTTCGGTAATGCTCACATCTGCTATTTTTGATGATATTATTGGGATATTCATACTTGCAATAGTGGTCACAATAGCCACAATTAATCAAATCCCGTCTGGCATGGATTTGATGATGATTGCAGGCAGGCTGGTTGGCTTTATGCTCATTATTGCTTTTATGGGTTTCAAGATTTTTCCATGGGTCTTCAACTTAGTTCAAAGGATGCACGTTAAGGAAGGTATCTTTGCATTCGTGGTCATGGTGGCGCTTTTCTCGGCATACCTTGCCGAAGTTTTTGGCCTGCATGCAGTAATAGGAGCGTTTATTGGGGGGGCGCTGCTCTCCAATAATCCATTCGCAAAGATTGAGAGTGTACAGAGAAAAGTGAGCGGTCTGGCTTACGGTATATTTGTCCCAATCTTCTTTGCATTTATTGGATTGTCAGTAGATATTGACGCGGTGCACACGGCTGGTTTATTCACTGTGTTGGTAATTGTATTTGCATTATCAGGGAAATTTATTGGGGGTTTCGTGGGGTCAAAACTCATAGGTTTCGATTCTCATGACAGCCTGATATTTGGTATTGGTATAATGCCAAGGGCTGGTGTAGAACTGGTGGTGTTGGCGGTGGGAAAGAAGATGGGAATAATTACTGATGAGGTGTTCTCAGCGATAGTGCTGATGGTTGTGGTTTCGATTATTGTTTCCCCAATATTGCTAAAATTTGTTATTCAGATCAAAGAAAGCAATAAACCGCAACAGCCAGGAATTCAAGATTGATGTATTGAGCTTAAATGTTCAATGATGTTGCAATGAACCTGCCAAAATAAATTCCAGAGATACTCAACACAATATTCATCAGGATATTACTATACCCCATCATTACATTGGATTCGTTGAATAAATTTACCGTTTCGTATGAAAATGTTGACATGGTGGTGAATGAGCCCAGAAGTCCTATGGCGATGAAATTCCTGGTCGAATCAGAAAAATATCCATGGTATAAATTTGAGAATATCAAGAATCCCAGGACAAGGCACCCGATAAAGTTGACCAGAAGAGTCCCGTATGGGAAATTCTCATGTTTAACCAACCCTGACAGGTAATAACGCGACGTAGCCCCCAGGAATCCGGTCGTGTCCTATAACGTAGTTGATATATGGGTGGAGTGCTTATATATCAACTATGGCAAAAAACAAATCCAAAATAGACCTAATAGATGAATTTTGCTCCAATGAAAATTGCCATGACTATGGCAAGAGAGATGCAGGCAACATAGTCAAGTTCGGGCACGACAGAAACGGCAAACAGCGATTTAAGTGCAAAACATGTGATGGTGTCTTCGTAGAGACCAAAAACACGATTTTTTACAATCGTAAGT
>JAKRWB010000167.1 GCA_022353185.1 ANME-2 cluster archaeon
CTACACGTGTATTTTTATACATAATATCTAATAATTAATTTATATATGTAGTTGCATATGCAGTTACATACACATATACACACAGACATATATATAGAACAGATTAAATACTAAAAACATATCATTGTAATGATGAGGACATCGCCCTGTAAATAGTAAACATATGTGAGAGTTTAAATTGAGATTAAAAATGTGCGTATGTTATACTGTCATTTTTGACGGTGAAAACGGCTTTAGGAGTTGAATTGAACTTTCAGTATTGAAATAAATATACAAATATTGAATAATTCATATGGTGCGGTCCATTTGTTTGGCCTTATGTCTTTCCTTTTTACAAAAGATGGGATTGAAAATAATAATAATAATAATAATTAAAAAAATGTAAAGGTGGAAATATATGACAATACTAGATACTATCAATGATATGCCAATAGGTAAAAAACTATCTACTGGTTTTGGCATTTTGGCATTGCTGCTCATCATTGTAGGATATGTAGGTATAAGTGCATTAGATGCAGCAAAACATGAAATTGATAATGCCAATATAGGTGCCATTGCTGACATCAGTAAAGCTCAGACTAATTTAGTTACAGTGTCCGTAATTGGACTTATCATGGCCATTCTTACAACTTTGGTCATCACACGCAGTATCACAAAACCCATGGATGAGATGGTTGATGCTGCAAAGCGCATAGCAAGTGGGGACTTATCAGTTGATATTACATACACATCAAAAGACGAGATGGGGACTCTGGCTAAAGCCATGGCAGAAATGAAGAACGTTATCCTTTCAGTTGTTTCAGATATTAACTTGCTGGTTGATTCCACGCTGGACGGTAAACTGGATGCCCGTGCTGATGTTTCTAATTACCAGGGTGATTTTGCGAATATTATATTAGGTGTAAATAACACCCTGGAGGCAATAATCAGACCGTTGAACATGGCTGCCGAGTATATCAACCGTATCAGCCACGGTGACTTGCCAAAGAAGATTACAGATGAATACAAAGGAGATTTCAACTATATCAAGAACAATCTCAACACCTGTATTGATGCGATAAATGAAATGATAACTGATGTCAATCTACTATCCGGAGCCGTAGAGGATGGTAAATTGTACATACGTGCCGACACTTCCAAACATGAAGGTGAATTCCGTACGATTGTACAGGGTATGAATGATACAATAAATGCAGTGGTCGAACCGATTAATATAGCATCCGATGTTGCCATGAGATTGGCTTCTTCAGCCCAGCAACTGGCATCCTCCTCCCAGGAGATGAACGCTTCAACCGAACAGATGGCTTCAACAGTGCAGCAGATAGCAAAGGGAACACAGAACCAGTCCATACAGGTTGGAAACACTTCCAGAACGATGGAGGCCATTGCTCAAATTGTGAGGGAAGTAGCAAGTAAATCACAATCTGCCGCAGAAATATCTGTTAGTGCAAGTCAAGCCGCACAGAAGGGGAGTGAGTCAGCTGGAAATGCAGCCTCTAAGATGAACGATATCCAAAAAGTGGTTATGGAATCGGGTACCGTCGTAAAAGAGCTCGGAGGCCGTTCGCAAGAAATCGGTGAGATTGTACAAATGATCACTGGTATTGCTAACCAGACCAATCTACTTGCCCTTAATGCTGCTATTGAAGCTGCCAGGGCCGGAGAGGCGGGGCGTGGCTTTGCAGTGGTAGCAGACGAGGTTAGAAACCTTGCCGAAGAGTCAAAACAGGCAGCTAACAAGATAGCCGTCCTGATCAAGGAGATCCAGTCTAAAACTGATAAAGCTGTTATTTCGATGGAATCTGGCATCACTGAGGTTGAAGAGGGAGCAAAGATTGTCAATGATGCACTTACATCACTTGAGAACATTGCAGTTGGTTCCCAGGAAGTAGCTAATGTGATTCAGGAAATTTCGGCTGCCGCAGAACAACAGACTATGGGAGTTGAAAATGTGGTCAGAGCCATAGACGAAATTGCCGCAGTCGCTGAAGAAACTGCTGCAGGAACGGAAGAAGCATCTGGTGCAACCGAAGAGCAGACCGCAGCCATGGAAGAAGTAACATCGCAAGCACAGGATCTGGCAAACATGGGAGCTGAATTACAAAAGGCTCTTGACCGTTTCACTCTGAGCAATGAAAATATAAATGTAAAGTGATGTTCTGAAGAATTGTAAAATGTTGCCTGCCACCAGATTTGACTGACGCTGCAAAAACAGCACAGTACATGGTGACAGGCTATTTTATAATGGAGGCTTAAATCATGCCAAATATGAGTAATTCAGTGGACAATTATCTTCAACTTGTGGTCTTTAATCTTGACAATGAAGAATATGGAGTAGAAATCGGGCAGGTCCGGGAAATCATAAAGATGGAAGAGATTACCAAGATTCCAAGAGCTCCAGACTACATAGAAGGTGTTATCAATCTGAGAGGGCAGGTAACCACTGTAATCAGTTTGAGGAAAAAGTTCGGACTTGGAGTTAAAGAAAATGACCAGTATACCCGTATCATTGTGGCAGAAATTGAAGGTCTGACCCTGGGTATAACAGTGGATGCAGTAAATGAGGTTCTTAAGCTGCCAATGAAAAACATTGAACCAACACCTGCAATAGTAGCAAATGATGTTGGCACCAAATACCTGCGTGGGGTAGGCAAACTGAATGATAGATTATTGATTCTGCTGGACATGCAAAAAGTAATGAACGGCAACGAAATTGAAGAGATTGATGAACTGGATACAAGCGAGATACTTGAGCCAGTAAAATCCAGTGAAGAACAATGATACGTGTACTTATCGTGGATGATTCAGCCTTCATGAGAAAGGTGGTCTCAGATATTTTAAATGATGATCCAGATATCGATGTCATAGATACAGCCAGTAATGGATTGATTGCTATCGATAAAACTGCAAAATTACGACCTGATGTAATTTTAATGGATATTGAGATGCCTAAAATTGATGGATTGAGTGCTCTTTCCCGCATTATGGAAAGCTATCCAACACCTGTTGTCATGCTAAGTAACTTCACACAGAAAGGAACTTACACCACTATTAAGGCACTTGAGATTGGTGCAGTTGATTTTATTCCAAAGCCTTCCGGTTCATTGTCCCTTGACATTGACACCATTGCAATTCAAATTGTTGAAAAAGTGAAGTTGGCTGCCAACGTAAATATCAAAAAGACCAGTGCACATCAGAAATTGCCCATTCCGATGATAGAGATGAAAAACTCTTCTAAAGTGGTGGTTATTGGCGCATCCACCGGAGGACCTCAGACATTGGTGGACCTCTTAAAGAGATTACCACGAAATGTTCCTCCAATTTTCATTGTGCAACATATGCCGGCTGAATTTACAAAATCATTTGCTTCCAGACTGGATTCGGTGTGTATTTTTGATGTTAAAGAAGCAGAAGAAGGAGATATAATCAGGCCAGGTATGGCGTTTGTAGCTCCAGGTGGGCATCATATGACAGTAAAACGATTACGATTGGATAATAAGGAAATTATACAATTAAATACAAATCCGCCAGTAAACAGCATCATGCCATCAGTGGATGTGACTATGCAATCAGTGGTGGAAGTATATGGTGCCAATACCATAGGGGTACTGCTAACTGGAATGGGACATGATGGTGCAAAAGGAATGTGTTCTATTAAAAAATTCGGAGGGAAAACGATTGCACAAAACGAAGAAACTTGTGTGATATTCGGTATGCCCAAATCAGCCATTGACAATGGTTGTGTGAACAAAGTAGCGCCCGTCTCTTCTATACCTGAAGAGATAATTAACATGCTGTGAGGTATAACTATGGATATGTCTAAATATGTGGATGAATTCAAGGCCGAAGCAAGAGAACACCTCCAAATTATTAACCAGGCACTTCTGGATTTGGAAAAAAATCCAAATGACCTTACTATTCTTGATATAATATTCCGGTCAGCCCATACCCTAAAAAGTTCATCTGCGACTATGGAATATACACACATATCAAATCTCACCCATGAAATGGAAAATGTGCTTGATGTATTGAGGACAGGGGATGTTTCGGCCACTTCCGATACTGTTGATGTGTTGTTTGAATGTGCTGACCTCCTGGAGGACATGGTAAATGATGTCCCAAAAGGCAAGTTAAGCAACATGGATGTTACACCTCTGACTGATAAATTGAAAGGTACAATCGAAAATATGGAACGTAAAACCATAGATGAAACTGAAACATCCCAACCCAGTGAAGAAGACGACTATTTTGACAATGAATTAATTAATAGTGGTGAATATTATTTATTTGACATTCTGCTGGAAAAAGACTGCGGTTTAAAATCCATTCGGGCATTGATGATTCTAAAGGCTGTGGAAGAATATGGTAAAATCATTGATACCACTCCATCCAGAATCGAGATTGAAGATGGAAAGTTCGACTTGAAATTCAAGATTTCTTTAAGTAGCGATATGGAGCCGGAAACGATAAAAAATAAATTGCAATTAATACCTGAAGTTGAAAAAGTAGGTGTTATTTTGGTGGATAAAAAGCCAGAACAGCCGCAAACTGACACAAATGAACCAAATGCCAAAAATGAACTAAATGCCAAAACACTTGCACCTAAAACCAATTCACATAGTGATAAAATAATCAAAAGTGCGATTGGTTTAAAGAGCAATCAAGGTGTGCGAGTACAAACCGAGAAATTGGATGACCTCATGAACCTGGTGGGTGAATTGGTAATCAGTAAGATAAGGTTAATGCAAGTTGGTAATGAGAACAAAGTGCCAGGATTAAAAGAAATCCTGGATCATCTGAATATCCTGACCACTGACCTTCAGAATCAGGTCATGCAGATGAGACTGGTTTCTGTCGAACGGGTGTTCAACCGTTTCCCAAGAATGATTAGGGACCTATCAAAAACGGTTGGTAAAGATATTGAACTGGTTATTGAAGGAAGTGATATCGAACTTGACCGCACTGTGCTTGATGAAATTGGAGAACCGCTGGTTCATCTGCTCAGGAATTGCGTTGATCATGGAATTGAATCACCTGATGAACGTCTTAAACGTGGTAAGAAACAGACCGGAACGATAAATTTGACTGCATCGAGGGATAAACAGCGTGTCATA
Source organism: ANME-2 cluster archaeon (assembly GCA_022353185.1). GTDB lineage: Archaea > Halobacteriota > Methanosarcinia > Methanosarcinales > Methanocomedenaceae > Methanocomedens_B. The sequence goes on from JAKRWB010000167.1 coordinate 5,115, forward strand.
TTCACGGTTGAGGATGACGGTAAGGGTATTGACCCCCATGCATTGAGGAAAATGTCTGTGATAAAGGGAATTATTTCAGCAGAAGATGCATCAAAATTAAGTGATGAAGAGGCATTTGATTTGATTTTCAGGCCAGGGTTTTCTACTGTAAACAGGGTTTCTGATGTATCTGGCAGAGGTGTAGGCATGGATATTGTTAAAACAAAGATAACATCCCTGAACGGGTCCATCAATGTAAATTCCACCATTGGTGTCGGGACTAAATTGTCCCTCCATCTGCCAATAAGCATGGCTATTATACAGGCACTTATCGTGGGATTAAACGATAAGATATACGCCATTCCCATTTCCAACATATTGTCTACTATTATTGTAAAGAAAGAGGATTTGAAGACTATCAATGGTCAGCCTGCCACCATTATGCATGAACAGGTATTGCCGTTGTTGGATCTAAGTGAATTGTTTGGTGAGAATCGTACCGACAAGTCTGAGATTTATGTAGTCGTCATTGAGAGAAACTTCCAGATGGTTGGACTTATTGTAGATACACTTATTGACCGGCATGAGATTGTAATTAAATCATTCGATAACACATTAAAGCACGTTGAAGGCTTTTCGGGTGCCACTATTCTCGGGGATGGCAATGTAGTGCCGATTATTGACACTGATGGCCTGTTCAATTTAAGAGATAAATTGTAAATAACTAAAATGGAATTATCTACACTCCAGTCTTTCTCAAGGAATTGCGCATTTCTCTTGCTTCTTTGATAATAGTGCTCAATCCTTCTGAATCAAATTCTTTTTGGAGGTTTTCCTGGAATGTCTTATCCGATAATATCTGGTCTGCAGTTCTTGAAACTAAAGACTCCAGTTCTTTTGAGTCCATCTCTGTTGGTAATTTCATGAACTCTGATGCATTTAAGACGTCCTTTACGGATTTTCTATGTATGTCAATATCAATTTCAGGCTCGGGTTCGATTATTCCCTCACCTAATTTGGAAATATCGACTGGCCCTCCAGTATTTGTGCTCGCATTTGCTAAAGCTTCCTCTTCATCAAGCATCATGCTTTGCTTAACGTAATCATTGATTTCCTTGATCTGGATTAGACTATTATATATGACATCAAGATGTTTAAGACTTTTCTGGAATTCGGGGTCTTTATAATTGAATTTTACCGATTCAAACTCTTTCCATACATTTGCGATGTTATCCTCAATATCTCCCATCCATTCAACTACATTATGCATTCCTTCTTCATGGGTCTTGACTTCAGGAATGACATTAGCATACATAACCAAATATAGTGCAACAGCAATCATGACCGGAAACAACGGATTCCATGCCAGTGATGGGAGGTCTGCATACAGAAGTGAAGAATAAAGTAATAGAATTCCCCCCCCTAGAAGTCCGCTAATACTCATCCTGTTAATGGTAACACTGGGATCATTGATTTTAACATATATTCTTGTGAGAGCAACAAAGATCAACAGGAATCCAGGTATTAACGGGAAAAAAAACATACGTATCAGGTAGAGCTGTTCGATGATTCCAAGAGCAGAAACTGCCAGAAGTGTCAGGCCTAGTATCAGGCCGTTGAAATCAAAATTCAACAACTTTTCCTTACGATTATCAAATCCCTCTAAATCAGTACTGATGTAACCGATAAACAGGAATAATAATCCCAAAGTCAAATTGAGAAATGGGTCCCTCAGTACATAGAACATCTCAAAGTACACTAAAATCGAAACGATAATTAAAATAAAACCAGCAGTGATATCGGAAAGGGATGATTTAATGTTATGTCTAAATTGTGAATCTGAAATATCCATGTCCGTATCCTCGATGAGGTTAATAATCCGCCATTGTTTTTTAAATTAAAATAAATCTAATGATGATTATCATTGTCATGCTATTTAATATTTTTGTGTCATTGGCGTCCCAAAATGTTTGATACTGGAACATAACTCAAATGTAATCCGGATTGAAATCATGAGCATAATGCACTATATATTGTTTCATTCATTAGAAAAATCAGTCAATGCCAAAATATTTTTTAACTCAATATAATTTATATTTGTAAATTGTTCTGAATGTTTTCATCTAATCGGTAATGACAAAACGCTTAAATAATGTCATCATTATAATTAGCATATGAGTATTATGGATTCTGCGATAAGTACATTTAACGGTATCCAACATCCCAAAATATTGCGCTCACTCAAAAAGAGCAGAGTCAGAACTGAGATTATGATGTACTTATACAAGATTTATCCAAATTCATCATATCCGTCGGATATTTCCAGGCATACCAAAATTGACTCTACTAACGTCATAGGTGGTCTGCGTGGTATGGGACAAAGGTACGACAAGGCGAATTCACTTATCGAGGTAGAATTGGTAGAAATGATAAACTTAGATGGCACAGCTTATTACAGGCTATCAGATAATGGAAAACGATGGATAGAAACCATGGAATTGATGAAAAAAGATGACGTGCTCTAATGTCCCAGATAAAACTTAAGTTCATTAAATTACAAGAATAAATAATGCTTATCGAAAGGATGCTACTGAATATTTCAAATAAATATAAAAATGAAAATCTTGAAAAGTTACTGTTTATAGGAGAGAAATACGTATGAGTGCTAGTGTATTGATTGTGGACGATTCGCTGTTTATGCGAGGTATCCTAAGGAAGCTTCTTTCACCTCATTATAATATTGTAGGTGAAGCTTGTGATGGGGTAGAGGCCGTCAAAATGTATGACGAATTGAAACCTGACGTCGTAACTATGGATGTTGTCATGCCGAGTATGGATGGAATTCAAGCAACATCAATTATTACCGAAAAACATGAAGATGCGAAAATCATAATATGTACCTCAGTTGGACAAGACGAAAAGATGAAAAAAGCAATAAATGCAGGTGCTAAAGGATATGTCATGAAACCATTCAAGGCTGCAAAAGTTCTGCAGGAAATTGAAAGTTTGTTAGCACTTTAAATTTTAGAAGGCGATACCAATGAATCAAAAACTGAGCGATGTAGAAAAATTACATCAGATTAAAAAAATTGGTGATGCAAGTGCAACACAAGCTATGGTTTCACTGACTGAGCTGTTGGGTACAGATGTTGAAATGGATGTGACATCAGCAAACCTTATATCAATATATTCAATTCCACAGATCGTAGGTAATGAAGAAATGGTTGGATTATATTCAAACTTCAGTGGGACAATCTCAGGAAGTATGCTATTTCTTTTGACCACTGATAGTGTTAAAGAACTTTCAAATGTAATGCTTGCTGATTTTGCAGATGAAGACACAGATGAGATGTTCACTGAAATGCAAAAATCCGTTGTGATAGAAATTGGAAATATTGTTGCCTCATCTTTTGTTGATACATGGGCGAACACGTTCTCAATCGAACTTTCACATAATACACCTATTTTCGGTTATGATTTTGCGGATTCCTTTATTGATCATGCGCTGATTAAGGCCGCGAATAATGGAGATTTTGTTATCATGTTTAAAAACAAGTTTTGTGTAGTTGGTATGGATATTAACTTTACAATCCTTATGTTCCCTGACCCTGATAAACTGCAAAATATATTTGATATGTTTTAAGCAAAATAATTCTAAATAAATCTTTTTCAAAAAACGATTCCATGAAACCGCAAAAAATTGTCCGGATGGCAGATTTTAAAGTAGCCAAGAACGAATACCTTCTGGTCACAGTGGGTCTTGGTTCGTGTGTAGGGGTTACACTATATAGCCCAAGAACTAAAGTTGGAGGACTGGCACATATCATGCTGCCTGATAGTAGCAAGGCACGTTTAAACAATGTCAATGGCAATGGCAGAGAATATATGGCAAAATATGCAGACGCTTCGATTGAATTGATGATAGATGAAATAAAGAATCTCGGGGCTGGTAGATCTAAATTAGTTGCCAAGATAGCTGGAGGAGCACATATGTTCCAATGTAATGACAACGGTGATTTAAATATTGGGGATGAAAATGTCCTTGCAGTTAAGAATAAACTGGATGATTTGCGTATTGAAATAATTGCAGAGGATACTGGAGAGGATTATGGTCGGACATTGGAGTTTGATCTGGGTACTGGCATATTAGTTGTCAAATCTGCAAGAAAAGGTATAATTAATCTATGATAAAGCAATACTTTAACGTAACCCTTGGCAAAGAACATTTATTTTTTTGCAAATGTTTATACTTTTTTGAAACCAATATCATTTATTCTGGTACTGAATCCTGATAGAATACTTTTTGATAAACTATTTCTATATTATTAACATCAATATTCATTATCACAGCATAAGTTTCATTCACTTAGGTGTTCGATTTGAAAAATAACCAGTTAAATAATTTAAAGGATGTAGTAAATGAATCACATCAAGCCAGAACCGTAAGAGTGGCCGGTGAATGGATACTGGTATTCAAGGCACCTTTAGAAGATTCAGATGTAATAGAAAGCATCAAGGATTTGCTACTGGAAATGGATATCGAAGATATTCGGTACCTTGATTCTGTAGTGATGGTGACCGGCAGGAAATCTGTAAAAGTGCAAAGCAATCTTATTGAAGACCTGTTAGGCGATAGGAGTAATGTGCAGCTTATTATCAATAATATGAAAGATGAACTTGAGCGGGAGTTCGGGTTCAAGATTTATAAAAGAGGACCGCACAGGAGAATGGCCATACGGATACCTCTTAATGATATCAAGGATTTTACCGATACCTTCACACCGAAGATAAAGGAAGCAGTACTGAAAAATGGCACCTTGACACCTGACACCATAGGTGAAATTTTTTCGGTCTATTTGATAGCAGATGAAACGTTTGTTCGGCTTGAACCTGATTCATTCTTCAGGGAAATATTAGACCTGCCAGTCGATACTGTATTGCCGACTGATGAAACAGAACAACCCACGGCTCAGGCAGGTATTATCTATGGAGAATCACCACAGGAACTGGTGGAACTGGCACTGAACAAATTGAAACGGTACAGGAAATTCAGAGACATCAAATTTATAGATGCTGCCGGGGTAACTCATGATTTTGATGCATTTGCGGATAATGGGGATGACAGTGTACTGATAAAATATCTTGATACGCCCACGTCCGAAGACATGAATATAATGAGATTGTACCTGGATGCCCTGCCTGCTAAAAACGGCTGGATACTGACCGGTGAACCGGAAATGGAGATGGAGCAGACAGAGAGAATTTCTATATTGACGATTAACGACCTATAATAAAAAAATGGGGTATTGACACGACAGCACATAGCCATAATGATAATGCAAATAATAGCGCAAAGGATAAGCGCATGCCCTCGGGAAGTGATAAACTGGATACAATGCTTGGTGGAGGCATTGAATGCGGTATAATCACGCAGGTTTACGGTGCATCCAGTACTGGCAAGACAAATATCTGCACACAGCTTGCAGTACATTGTATCAGGGGCGGGGAAAGAGTTGTGCTCATTGACACCGAGGGGTTCTCAGCTGAACGGTTCAGCCAGATGGCTCAAAATGATGCAAAAGAGATTGCTAAAGACCTTATCATCTATGAACCAAAGGATTTCCAGCAGCAGTATTCTGCAGTGGTGGATGTAGAAAAACTAGCCAGTACCGGTATCGGGCTGGTAATCGTAGATTCTGCTACTCTCTTTTACAGGTTCGGATTGTCGCCAGACGATGAAGGAAATGCGAGTGTGAGGCGTAAATTGGTGGAACAGATAGCAGGCCTTCACAGACTGGCACGAAAATTCGATATGGCAGTGGTTATCACAAACCAGGTCTACACAGATACCAAAACCGGAGGAGTTTGTCCTCTGGGGGGCAACCTCATAGAACACCTTTCAAAGACCATAATCAAGATGGAGAGGACAGGTAATAACAGGCGCAGGGCCATCCTGATGAAACACCGCTCAAGGGAAGAAGGCCAGTCAGTAGAACTTATCATTACCGGTGAAGGTATTTTGTAGGGAACATTATGAACGATATACTATTCACCGCCGCCCAGCCTTTTAAGAGAAAGGGAACTGATTGCTTAAAAGAGAGTGAATTTGTAATGGCCCTGTCCATGGACCTTAACTGGTTCAAACCTGGTATTGCCAAGGCTTTTGTGCAGGCAGCCGTGGATAATGGTATCATAGTCAGGGAGGGAGGGATGCTAAAGGCACTGTTCAATCTGGAAGATGTGGAAATCCCGATGGGATTTAAGCCTGATGCATCTGCATTCCAGGAAAAAGAAGTGTTCGAGCAGATAGTTGACAGGATTATGGCCAATACAGGGCTTGAAAAACAAAAGATTGTTGCGAGTATCAATAAGAAACGCAGTGAGACTGCGGGGTTGTTTACCATTGAGGTGCTGGGGATATTAGTGGCTCAGGAGCATGGTGCCCGGGTGGATGACCTGATTGAGAAGTCATACAGGAACCTGTTGAAAGGGTGACAAATCGGTTGAGGGGAGTGGGAAGGAATATAATGACGGAAAAAGAGTGATCGTTCCAATTCCTTCCCGTACTTATTGTACAATCATGGATTGACTGTTCAGTTAATATATTAGAGCCAAGAGTGGAGTGAAAGTATTACAGCGGGAGGATTATGGGTCTGGCAGTACAACCTGCCTATGTGTGGGATGGCTGCGGTTCTCTATTGAACTGGAAACATTACCAAGATACTTTCGGGCAGCATTGACAGCAGCACATATCTCCTCTGGCATCGGTCGTCTGGAAAAGCCGCCCACAGGTACGTAGCGTATGATCTTGTACCTGATATTGCCGATGTTTGATAAAAATGCTGCAATGTGCTCGGTCTCGTCGATATCCACGACATCAGGAATATAGACTGTGTTTACCTCAAAATCGAATCCCCGGTCATAGAGCAGTCGTATGGCTTCCAGTACCCTGCCATTATCCTTACCCGTATACCACCTGTGTAGTTGTGGGTCCAGTGCTTTCAGGTCTATGTGGACTGTAATGCCTGCAAGATTTTCCAGCAATGCCTTATCCAGGCAGTGTCCGTTGGTGGAAAGGATAACTTTGTGCCCGTCCAGTTCGCGTATGAGCGATAGCAGCCCCACCCTGTCAATGGTGGGTTCGCCTCCGGCCAGCATCACTTCCCTGCCTGTCGGTATTTGTTCGGCTATGCGGGCGGGGGATATTTCTACACCCCCACAGTGCCGTTCTTTACTGAAGCAGCCCCGGCACTTGAAGTTACACCCTGATACCTGCACCGTGCATCGTGTATCTGAAAGGGCCAGATAAGATATACGCATGATATGGGGGGTAATATCCTATGAGATATAACATATTTGACTGCTGGTTGCAATCGGTGATGTG
>JAKRWB010000168.1 GCA_022353185.1 ANME-2 cluster archaeon
TATAACAGATCATATTTGGTCGTGGAAGGAATTGTTGATGTTTAAAGTAGGAATATCAACTATGTAGTAGGACATTACCAAAAATTAAAACAACTGGAAGAAAATCCATGATCACCCAGGTGGGAATTGTAACGATTGATGCTTATAATATATTAATATTTCGAACTTTCATCAATGTAGCCTAACTTCCAGCCTTATGATACGGTATACGCTTATGATGCCCGCATTCCATGCAAGTAGTAACCACCCGGCCGCTCCTCACCCTCACCCTGCAACTCACACCAGGGACGAGATATGCACCGCAGCCCTTGCATATCCTGCGTTTCAGATAGGATGGCATCCTGACCCTGTGCCGCATACCTATCCTGCGGGCCAAAAAAACATACCGCTTACTTAAACCAGGGTCCTCATCAAAAGACTCATCTGCCAGGTCGAACAGACGGACCATTCGCTGAGCCGCCATATCCTTTATCCACACTTTCTTGTCCTTGCGCCGCATCTGACACTCAATTATATACAGACCTGATAAAAACTTGGGTGATTTGCCAGTCTAAGAAGAATTTTTTGAGTCCTCTGCAATACGCCCATCCACCAGCCTGATGATACGGTCGGTCTTTTCAGCCATGCGCTCGTCGTGGGTTACCAGTATGAAAGTTTGTTGATGCTCGATGTTGAGTTTCCGAAGCAATTCATAGATATTCTCGCTGGACTTTGAATCAAGATTACCTGTGGGCTCGTCCCCGATAACAATACTGGGTTTATTCACCAGTGCCCGTGCAATAGCAACCCGCTGGTTCTGGCCCCCTGATAACTGGTTCGGCCTGTGGTCCATTCTGTCACCCAAGCCCACCTCTTCGAGCACATTGCGAGCAGTCTCTCGTGCCAGGGAAGATTTTACTCCACTGATCAACAACGGCATCATCACATTTTCAAGAGCATTGAAATCGGGCAGAAGGTGATGGTATTGGAATATGAAACCCAATTGCTTATTCCTTGTAATTGAACGCTGCTTATCAGACATTTTCGTGACATCGACCCCATCCAACAGGATAGTGCCGCTGGTAGGCGTATCAAGAATGCCTATCTGGTTTAGCAGTGTACTCTTACCTGAACCGGACGGACCGATAATTGCCAGGAACTCACCCCGTTCAATATTCAGGTCTACACCGTCAAGGGCCTTTATTTCCACTCCGTCACCGAATATCTTAATCAGGTTCTTAATCTGGATTATATACTTTTCAGACACTATAAATCGCCTCCACAGGGTCCATTTTTGACGCACGCCTGGCTGGGAATACTCCAGCT
>JAKRWB010000169.1 GCA_022353185.1 ANME-2 cluster archaeon
CACTAACTAACCAAATCAAAACTAACTAACTAACTAACTAACTAACTAACTAACTAACACACTTACACTAACGAATACCAACTAACATTAACTAACTCTAATTAACAATGCGGCTTTGGTAAACAATGAAGGCAAAAGTTAACAGTTCTGTCCTGAAGGGTGAAGCTCTTGCGCCCCCTTCCAAGAGTTATACCCATAGGGCCGTGGTCATGGCATCACTGGCAGGCAGGACTATTGTAAAACGTCCCCTGCTGTCTGCCGATACTGTTGCCACCATTCAGGCATGCAGGGCATTGGGTGCTGTGATACGTGAGGAGAATGACATACTAATTGTGGAAGGTGTGAACGGAAAACCTGTCACGCCTGATAATGTTATCGATGTGGCAAACAGCGGAACCACATTGCGGTTTATGATGGCTGTAAGTGCCCTGTGTGAGGGTACAACGGTGCTGACCGGGGATGATTCTATCCGCACCCGGCCCAACACGCCACTTATTGACGTCCTGAATCAGCTTGGAGCCAGCGTCACATCTACCAGGGATAATGGGATTGCACCCATTGTGGTAAAAGGCCCATTAGAAGGTGGTGAGGCAGTGATGGATGGTAGTATCAGCAGCCAGTTCTTTTCCGCACTGCTTACGGCCTGCCCGCTGTGCCAGACCAGGACCGTGGTCAAGGTGGATGGTGAATTGAAATCCAGGCCGTATGTGGAAATTACTATTGAGATGCTGGAAAGTGCGGGGATTGGAATAGAACTTATTGAGGACGATAAGGGGCACCTGTCGTTCATTATTCCTCCGAACCAATCATACAAATTGACCGAATACACGGTGCCTGGCGATTTTTCTTCAGCATCATACTTGCTGGCTGCCGGTGCCCTTGCAGGTGGCGGGTTAACTGTGGGGGGGCTGTATCCGAACAAGCAAGGCGATGCTGCTATTATCCCTATACTGCAGGACATGGGTGCCGACCTTGAATGGGACCGGGAACGAGGTGAGGTAAAGGTGAACAAAAGCCAGTTAACGGGTGTGACCGTTGACGTAAGCATGACACCTGACCTTGTGCCTACACTGGCGGTGCTGGGTGCGCTGTCCGTTGGCGAGACGGTGATAGAGAATGCCGAACATGTCAGGTATAAGGAGACCGACAGGCTGCATGCTATGACTGTGGAACTGACAAAGATGGGAGTGGATATCAGGGAGGAGCCTGACCGGCTGGTGATACGGGGCGGCGGCCTTCATGGTGCCAAGGTAAGCGGCTGGCACGACCATCGTATTGTGATGGCTTTGACGGTGGCAGGATTGGTTGTCGGGGATACCGTTATAGATACGGCAGAGTCAGTTAAAATTTCATATCCCGGTTTCTTTGAAACCATGAAAACACTTGGCGGAGATATTACACTGGAATGAATTACCTTATATTCCGCAGGTAAATCCCAAAAGTGAATCTTTTTAAATAACTTCATCCATTTCATCAGTAAACACATCATCTGGTATAAAGATTGCACTCCATTGGAAAATAGCATGTTTAAACTTGAGTTTCAAAGATAACTAAAATCCCTCATTTTTTTAAAAAAAACCCGCATTCTGCGCCTTCGTCGCACATTCGCACACTTAGTCCCCAACTATTTAAATCATTAAATTGGCTAATTTGTTTCTGAAAAAAATCAAAATTTTAATACAATGGTATTTTTGGAACATAAAAAACCTAGTTTGGAGATCTGGATTAAAAGAGTGGTTGAAAAGCTACGCTACGCAGGCTTTGGAAAGACTATTGTTT
>JAKRWB010000170.1 GCA_022353185.1 ANME-2 cluster archaeon
CTTTCAGAAGCCTCTCTTTTTCTTCCATGTATTTGTTGATAAAGTATATGAGACAGATAGAATTAATTATTTAAGCGAAAACTATGACAAACAAAACTATAAAAATTATCTCCTTAATTCTACTTTGTCAGATTAACTTTCAGCGATGGATTGACTCAACATATCGACACAATATATTCTATCACCGAAAAGTCGAGTACATTCGGTGTATGTGCATATAATTATATTTAGTGAGTATCTTAATAAAGCTTCGTGATATCAAAAATAAATATTGAATATTCAGAAAGAATATTTGTAACAAACCCGAATTCAGAGTTGAGCAACTATATATATTCAGCCCCCGTGTGTAATACCAAAATACCTGAAATACTCAGATCTAAAGAGATTGGCCAAGCTACCAATCCACTCATTGTTATTGCGGATGATTTTGTATCTTTTATTGGTCGTTACTACGATCACTTCAAGGTGAGAACCAGATTGGTAGCAACACAGGCAGAGCAATACCTTTGTGGGTTGATGCAGTCAGATAAAAGGAATATGGAACGAATGGCAGAGGTAGTACCTGATTCGAACGAACAGTCATTTCAGAACTTCATATCTAATTCGCAATGGAGCTCAAGCGCAACATTGGATCATATCGGCATAGATGCAGATTCGCTTTTTGGCGACGATCCGGAAACCTGTCTGATCATTGATGAAACTTCTTTCATAAAGAAAGGCATAATGTCTGTAGGAGTTGCGCGTCAATGGTGTGGCAGGCTCGGTAAGGTGGAAAATTGCCAGGTGGGCGTTTTTACAGCGCTATCCTGTCGTAATCACGTTACACTGATTAACACCCGTCTTTATCTTCCTGAGGTCTGGATAAATAATCCAGAACGATGTAGAAAGGCTGGTATCCCTGAAGAGTTTATTGTTTACCAGAAGAAATCACAACAGGCTCTTGATATGGTAAAACAGGCTCGAATCAACGGCATACACTTCAACTGGGTGGGAGTGGATGGTGGATACGGGAAAGAACCGGATTTTCTTCGTAATTTAGCTTCCACTGGCGAGATTTTTATGGCTGATGTACACAAGAATCAGCGCATTTATCTGGAAGATCCTAAACCAACTATTCCAGAGTCCAAATCAAACCGGGGCAGAAAGCCTACAAAATTAAAGGCACAAACAGACTCGATTCATGTTGACAAGTGGGCTGCCCGGCAGCCAGAGGATGCATGGCAGTTAATACCGATTCGAGAGAGCACAAAGGGCACAATATATGCGCATATGCTACAAGAACGTGTCTGGGTCTGGGATGGTGAGGAAGAGGAGGCGCATTGCTGGCATTTAATCGTAAAACGAGAAATTGATTCATCTGAAGAGATTAAATACAGTTTAAGCAACGCTCCCGAAGAAACTTCGATTGAACGCCTGGCATTTATGCAAGGACAGCGTTTTTGGGTTGAACGCGCCCTACAGGATGCAAAGAGTGAATGTGGTTTTGATGAATACCAGGTTCGCGGTTGGAATGGCTGGCATCACCATATTACACTTGGGATGATGGCGATGCTCTTTATGCTTGAATGCCGTTTGTTAAACAAAGATGAATGTCCTTTATTGAGCTGTTCAGACATCCAAACACTGCTGAAACACTTTCTTCCAAGACGAGATGTAACTGTTGAAGAAGTGCTGCGCCAGATGGAGGTCAGACACAGAAAACGACAATCATCTATCGATTCTGCGAGGAGGAAACAAAGGAAGAAATGAAGTGCTCACGATGATCTTCGAAGCTGAATTGTAGTATAAAGCGCAATTTTCAGCTTTTGTGGTATCATGTTCTGGTAGGGAGAGCTGAAGCTTTTGAGTTTTTTTGGATTATCGTATTTCTTGTATGTATATATTGTATAAAGTCATGTACCTGGTATTATTTATACCGCAATGAACGTGAATAGCTGTGAGATTGTATTTTTTATAAGTTGCATTTCACTTATTTTGAGATTGCTGTTTAGACTTAGATGTTTGATGTCAGTTAATCTGACAAAGTAGAATTAGTGATAGTGTTTTTAACTAATTTTTCTATTTGATCTAAATATTTATCATTGGAAACAACTGTTGTTGTAAAATAATCATCACCAAGATCACCGATTTCTTTGCCAACAAAATGGCTAATAATACTAGATGAAGTTATTTCTAAATATTTGTATGTCAAGATTGATAGAAATATATAAGATAAAATTATTAATGATATGTCGTTTTCATCTAATTCTTCTGCGTTATAAAT
>JAKRWB010000008.1 GCA_022353185.1 ANME-2 cluster archaeon
GGGTGGATGAATCAAAGACAAAGATAGGTCATGAGATTAATTTTAACCGCTATTTCTACAAATATACACCACCTCGACCGCTTGAGGAGATAGAGGGAGAATTGAAGGGTATCGAGAAGGAGATTGCTGAGATGCTTGAGGAAATGGTGTGAGTAATTTATGATATACAAAAGAGTTTGTCAATGAAAAATACTTACTCGAATCCGAACTCACTGCGTGCAGAATTCTCATTGAATTTTATGTTTTTGGAAAAATATAAACCGCAGATGAACGCAGATGAACGCAGATTTATAATTTGGGCGCCCGCATTTATAGGTTTTTATGCGTGGTTAATTGATTCAAATGTGATCACTGGAATACTAAGGGGGGGGCTGTGTAATGAGTGAACATGACCTCAAAACAGCGATTCTTACAGAACTTGAACTGTCGCTCCAGGAGGTCAGCCCGGATTTTATGCTTATTCCACGTCAGAAGGGTTTTTCCATCGATAGCGAACACCGCGTTGTTGATCTGGTTTTCTATCATCGTAATATGCAATGCATGATACCGGTTTATCTCAAGTTTGGAGAGCTGCAGAACGATGATATTGAATGGATGCAGGTAAACCTGCGAACGCTTCTTAAATATAAAATGCGGCAAGGGGATGAAAAACCAATCGGATTTATTCTGTGTGTGCAGGATAATAAAGAGCATGTAGAGCTTGTAGCGTTGGAACAGAGCAAGGGATTTATTTCTAAAAACCTCATCGAATTCCCACTGAAACAAATTTTTATATCGAAATTGCACGATGCAGTCCTTCAAGCGCGCAAACCGCTTGTGCATGGCGAAGTTTATGGGAGGACATAATGAGCATTGAATTCGCTCCAGCAATCTCAGGCGCACCCGCCAGCAGTTGGAAGCGGTATCCTGCTTACAGGGATTCTGGGGTGGAGTGGCTGGGGGAAGTGCCGGAGGAGTGGGAGACATGGAAAGTTACACACGGCTTCCAAAAGTTGGGAAGCGGTACAACGCCAAAGAGTGATGACCCACAATACTACAATGATATAATTCCTTGGGTTACTACTTCGGAACTACGTGAAACAGTTATTACCGATACAAAAAGCAAGCTCAGTGAAAAAGCAATGAAAGACTACAGCAGCCTCCGTATTTATCCACCAGAAACTCTTTTATTTGCCATGTATGGGGCTACCATCGGGCGAATGGGCATTCTTGGAATTCCTGCAACCGTAAACCAAGCTTGTTGTGCTTTCACTGGTTCCAAATTCCTTGATTCAAAATTCACTTTCTATTGGTTATGGATGGCCCGTCCGATTCTAATTGCTCTTTCGGTTGGTGGAGGGCAACCAAACCTTAGTCAGGATGATTTGCGAAAAATCCGAATTCCTGCACCCTCCCTCCCCGAACAGCGTGCCATCGCCGCCTTCCTCGACCACGAAACAGGGCGCATTGATACACTTATCGAGAAGAAGAGGCGTCAGGTCGAGCTTTTGCAGGAAAAGCGCGCCGCGCTTATCAGCCACGCTGTCACCAAAGGGCTGGACCCTGATGTTAAGATGAAGGATTCGGGGGTGGAGTGGATTGAGGAAGTGCCTGAGGAGTGGGGGGTAATCAGAGTAAAATTATTGGAGGGGAATGATACTTCTGTAGTCCAAACTGGACCATTTGGCGCTCAGCTTCATGCCAGCGATTATTTGGATGATGGTGTGCCTTTGATTCTGATTCGTAATGTTCGTGATTTGAAAATTGACGAAACTGATATCCCAAGAATATCTAAAGAAGATGCAGAACGTTTGTCAATGTATCGGCTAAATATCGGTGATATTGTATTTAGCCGTGTTGGGAGCATTGGACGTATTGCTCTGTGTACTGAACGAGAAAAAGGGTGGTTGATATCTGGTCAAATGTTGCGACTTCGTATTCAAAATCCAATACTAGATAGTAAATTCTCTTTGTATGCTTTTAGTTCAAAGTGTTTGTTGACATTTGTAGAACTTCAGTCAGTTGGTTCAACGCGTGAATCAATTAACACAGACATCTTAAGAAATATGCCAATTCCAATTCCACCTCTTTCCGAACAACGCGCCATCGCCGCCTTCCTCGATCGTGAAACAGGGCGCATAGACAACCTCACAATAAAAATCCACGAATCCATCTCAAAACTCCGTGAATACCGCACAGCCCTCATTTCAGCAGCAGTAACGGGAAAAATAGATGTGCGGGAGGGTGTGTAAAATATCATGCTAATCTTTGACTCATCTT
>JAKRWB010000171.1 GCA_022353185.1 ANME-2 cluster archaeon
TAGACTAACTACATTCCGAATGAGGAGAAATGGAAAAAATAGAAAAACAATCTCGTTTAGGGGTGCGAAATAAGAGCCACAATTCCATATTCATAAAAAAATCACTGCTTACCAGAATTATAAAATGAAAATGTTTCATACCTTTTCAATGCTGCACTGGATATGGCGATTGCCGCCTTGGTTGCGCTCATCCACCCGCTTTTTCACCAGTTCAGCCATTCCGCCGCTGGCAAGTACCAGACAGTCCAGGCCCCGCAGTGCTGAAAGCATGGCAGACTGGATGACATCCACATCAAAATCCGGATGTATCCCTGCCTTTGCAGCCGTCACCTTGGCAGAAGTACCCATAGCACCTACTTTATCAAAAGTTGCCCCATTAAGCAATGCCTGGACCTCTTCAATATCCACATTCTTTGAACCGCCTTCAATCACCCTTGGTATCTGGACCACTAAGATACGACCGGTTTTAGACAAAAGTGAGCCCCTTACATTTTCAACCAGCACTTCATCCCCTGCAGCAGCATCAGATAGCGCCTTGCCGGTAGCTTCCTGCTCTGAATACAGCGCTGCTACTATGGTGCCTTCCCGCATGCACAGCCCTACCTGCTGCCTCTTTTGGATATCACAATCTGCCACTGCACATCTGACCCCGATATAGGGACTCTCCATAGAGTCCATCAGGTCAAGGAGTGTCATGGGAGCATGCCCTTCAGCAATGCCCCTGGCTTCAAATTCCCTGAATGTCTCAACTATGGCAGGGAGTTTTAGTTTTGTATGCTCCATAAGTGCCCTGTCAGAAAAAATGCGGCTTGGGTGACCTGAACTGTATATCTGCCCCCCCTTCAGAACATACACCACATCAGCCCATCTGGATGCAAGGTCCACATCATGTGTGGAGATGATTATAGTCTTTCCGAGATGTTTCAATTCATTGAGCAGTTCCATAATCTCACTGGCACCGGCAGGGTCAAGATTGGACAGGGGCTCGTCAAGGATGATAACATCAGGCTCCATGGCGACCACGCCTGCAATTGCAACCTTTTTCTTCTGTCCACTACTCAGGTGATGGGGCGGTTTGTCCCTGAGTTCGGTGAGGCCCATAGATTCAAGGGTGCGGGTTACACAACTTTCGACCTCTTCTTCAGTGAGTCCCAAATTGACAGGACCAAAAGCCACATCATGATATACGGTGGGGGCAAATAGCTGGTCATTGGAGTTCTGGAACACAATCCCAATCTGCTTCCTGATTTCATTCAGGGAGCGTGAATCATAATGCAACGACCTGTCGTGAAAAAGCACCTCGCCATGCTGGGGTTTCAGGGTACCGTTAAATAATAGGAATAATGTTGATTTCCCTGAACCATTTGGGCCAACAAAGGCTATCTTCTTACCCGTTTCAATTGTAATGTCAATCCCATCAATAGCCTGTGTCCCGTCAGGGTATGCATATTTCAGGTCTCGTGTTTCAATAATGACCATGTTTTTTCCTCAGACTGCAGGCATATGATTCGTGGTAATGAAAAGGGCGATGATGGATACAAGGTATAGGGAAGTGATGAGCAATTCGGGAGTACTAATGGGATTTTTTGGGGTGAACATGGCCAGTTTTCCGTCATAGCACCTGGAGTTCATGGCCAGGTACAGTTTTTCCCCCTGTTCCCATGACCTGATGAACAGGGTACCTGCCAGCATGGCAGTGGAACGAAGCGAACTCAGTATATCCTTATACCCCAGCCGTACCGTTTGGGCGAATTTTATGCTCACTGCTACCTCAAGAAGTACAAAAATGTAGCGATATATCAGCATGGACAACTCGATAATGACATCCGGCACCCTGGATGATTTGAGCACCGAAAAGAGTTCGACCATTGGTGTTGTGAGTGCCAGGAAGAACAGGCAGAACATTCCGCTAAGAGTACGCGCCATCACCAGAACCGCCATGTCCAGCCCCTGACTACTGATTACAAGGTGATAGCCGGCAATATTCATTGCTGCAATTTCATGACCCGAACCAAAAAAGAACAGTATAATAATGGACCCCGTGGCTGCAAATCCCAATGGCAAAATTATAAGTTGTAGGTAGAACTTAATCGGTACCTTCGCGAAAACAATTGTTGCAAAGCTCATGCACAAAGCTATGAACAGGGGTGTTGCAGGGGATGTGGCCGATACACCGAAAAGCAGCCCCATAGCCACCACGGCTAGCTTGAGATAATTATTGCTGTAACGTAGCGGGCTAATCAGTGCATAGTCATCCAGCATGTTGTTCATGTTCAATTTCCGGGTTTCGATATGTTTGTATTAGAGGATTTTGTGGATTGAGTTGATTGAATGGACTGGTTCTTACCTCTGTAATATCCGAAAAAGTATCCTATGACTAGGGCTCCGAGCGCGGCCTGGAGGGCAAAGAGAAGGCTTTCTATCTCACCGCTGGGAGGCTCCCAGAAAGGTTGGGCAATGGGTTCATAAGTGCCTCCCGTCAATTCATCTATCACGTTCCCAGCCTGGCCATCCGCCCCACCAAATTCTGCGTCGGTATTAGCGGAAATATAAATGAACTGGGCCGTGAAGATCAGGATTATGATGGCCACGATGATTTCTAATTTCATGTTGTCAACCCCTTTATCTTGCGCAATCCCGCTTCCCCTATAACGTCCAGTTTTACCAGCACGTCACCTTTGACCTGTATCACGTACTTAAAGATGAGCGCAGTTATGGCTCCTTCCATAATAGCCAGTGGAAGCTGGGTGAGGGCAAAGATGGCTGCAAAGGCTTGAAATGATGCAATCACACCCCCGACTTGTGCTGGGAATGCCAGGGCCAGTTCCAGTGAGGTCACCAGGTAGGTGACTATGTCTGCCATGGCTGTAGCCAGGAACACGGTGAAATAGAAATTAAGACCCGCTTTCATACCTATTTTATAAATCAGATATGCGATGACCGGGCCGGCGATTCCCATGGAAAATACATTGGCCCCCAGTGTGGTCAGGCCGCCGTGTGCTAAGAACAGGGCCTGGTACATCAGCACTATCATGCTGAGAACGGCTGAGATGGCTGGCCCGAAGAGGATTGCCGCCATGCCGGTGCCGGTGGGATGGGAGCAGCTTCCGGTTACTGATGGGAGTTTCAGGGAGGACAGGACGAAGATATATGCTCCTGATACTGCCAGCAGGGGTAAAAGGTCGCGTTTATCCTCCATAAGTTTGTTCAGTTTGTGAATTCCATATAGTATCACAGGTATAGATATAGCAAACCATATCTGCCACCAGGGGCCGGGTAAAAAGCCTTCCATTATATGCATATGTATCACCGGTTGAATTTCTTATATTAAATCAAGTAAATTGATGTTATAACAAGTTTACTTGATTTGATATGCCTGTATATAAGGATAACTAAATGTCGTTATTGGCCCGACTAGAGATGTTTTATTTCCTCCCACTCACCACATACACCACCGCACCCACAACCACCAGCCCCCAGTAACTGACCGCCCTGTCAAGTATGGCAATAGCAGCTGCTACTCCAACATTTACCCCCACCAATACGAACACACCCACGATGGCGAACTCCACTGCACCCAGTCCGCTGGGCGTAATGGGAAGTGCAGAAACAAGTGCTGCAGACAATGCCACAAATACAATTAACGATAGCCCAATACCGGTATTATGGACCGAAGAGAGGGACGCTACCACAAAATACAGGCGGGCAGTCTCCATGCCCCATATCACAATGGTATAGAAAATAATCAAAAATATCGAACCCTTACCAGCCGATTCATGCAGCCCCTCGGCGAAATAAACAAATGCAGGTCTCAGTTTTGAAGGAAGCAAACCTGCAATTGTTATCTTTCCAGCCGAAAAACCAATCACTACCGAAATAAGAATTACAAGTATAGCAAAACCAAACGCCAAAGACACCCTAATCACATGCGGTATGTCTATTCCAAATACCATGATGCTGGAAACCCCCATCAGGATGACAAGCAACAGCACGTCATAAATGCGCTCAACATAGACCGTGCCGAAACTCTTTGATATTGGTACACCCCATGCCTTTTTCGCTAGGTAGCCCCTATAAACATCACCCATTTTGGCAGGTACCAGGGTGTTGGCGAACCAGGATAGCATGAATATCTCACTGGCATCTTTCAACCCTGCTTTAACCCCAATATTATTGAGCAGTAACCTCCAGCGCTCACCTCGTATAGGCAGTGACCCAAAATACACGGCAGCTGCCGCCACAATGTAACCCGGGCGGGCGTCCTGTATAACCTCAATGATCCTGTCAAACTCTATCTTCGAGAACAGCAGGTATAACACAATTAGCGCCACTGCAAAAGATAGCAAAGTCCTGGGCTCAGTGAGCCTCTTTATGGGTGAGACCGACTGGTCATTATTGACCATTATCTCACCACTCGATAAATATGGACATTAGGATTGAAATACACCAATTCAAACCTGCCCGGATTCTTATCAAAGAGCTTCCTGGCATCATTGCCGCCGTAGCGTTCTTCCTCCACACCGCCCACATAAATATACTCCACCTGGTACCGGTCAAGTATCTGGTTCACAGTACGCATATCACTGGACATGTACACCTGCGGTACCTCCGCCCACCGCTCATCAATGGTCTCGGCCCGGTTCCTCCAGTTCTTCTCATGTCCAGCCCATCCGATTACCGTAGGCAGGCCGGTGAAGGTGGTCACATGGGTGTTCAGTCTGTACGTATTCCCTGGACTCTGAAGTACTACAGGGGTGCCGTTGAGATCGTTGAGCCACATTATAGCATTGTACTCATTTTGATACTCCTGACTGAAATATGCAGCACCGTCAAGAGTGGGTTTGTTATTGAAATTGTCAGAGCGTGAATATGTGGCAAATACAGGATACGATAGTGCAGCCAGTATCAGTATTACCGATACTATCGCAAACGTCTTTTTCTGCTCACCCATCATTCCTTTACGGTTCCACATATGGTAGAATGACACACCGGCTGCCAGCGCCCATATAAGCCAGTGCTGAACATATATCTTGAACACAGTATTGAACCTGATATATTCGGGAGATTGAATGCCAAACGAGTCCTGTATGTAAAATAGTTCACAAAACAGCGATAGCAGTGCACCCAGCAATATAAGCAAATAAACGAACTGGCGGTTAGGGTCATCCTCTTTAACCATATTGTAAACCGACATTACAATTAGCGGAAGGATGATGATCAGTATCTGGATATTTGTCAGGTATGCCGCAATAGCTGCAAGGACAAGGCCGGATAGTATTAATTTCATATCCGGATAATAGCTGTCATAAAAACGGTCAATTGCATACACCAGAATAAAGAACAGCAAAATACCGAATACGCCAAAATAGAATATAAGCGGAGTATGGCCGTATGTGACCAGCTTTATGGAATGTGATACGCTATTGGCTATCACATGGTAGGGTAGGTACAGTACGATACTACTTATGCCCACAATAGCACACATACCCACAGTACTGACACATTCATTTGGAGATGGGGCCATAATCCGACCCACAAAGCTGCGTTGTTTCCCCGATGTGGCAGATACCCGTATTCTCCATGCCAACATAACAATAACAAAAAATATGGCATAGGTTGGATAGTCCCACGAGTTCAACGGGAACATGAATCCCAGTAACAGGGCGACCGCTGCCAGTGCAGGCTTGTTGTATTCCTTCCCCTGAAGTAGCAAATTCAACAACAGGGCAATCATTAAAAGCTGGAATGCTATTGCAATCATATGAGCATGAAGGTCTCCCTGGATGAAACTGAAATAAGGGAACTCGTTGATGGTGTTTGGAATCACCCTGCTGGTGGGCCAGTAGTTGTATGTAGACAGACGTGTCAACACATCTCCGGCAGGGACATTGAACACACTGTAATATTTTGGAATGAATAATATCACCATCAACTGGACAAATCCGGCCAGGTTGCCAAAGATTACTACGAATGCCATTACCACTAGTCCGAATATGCGGCTGCGTGTTAAATGCTCCCCAAGTCCGTAAGCTGCCGTGGCAGAAAGAGCAAACATGGATGCCACACCCAGATTGAACCCTATTGTAGGGAGGACGCCTGAGAGCTTGATCAGGTTGGCAGCCACCAGGTAACCAAAATAATAGTACTGCATGGGTTCGCCTGAGAGCCAGGGGTCCATAGGGGGGAAACTGGTGCTCCGGAGTATGATGTTGATAAAACTCATGTCCATAAATTTCTCGCCACCAGTCCAGTATATTTCCGGGCGGTATGCCCGCAGTATTACAAATAACAGGAAAGCTACAGTGAACAATACTTCAGACCTTAGCAGTGCTTTTTGGTCAAAGGGATAGCCTTTGTACGAGAACACGACCATTGATATGGAAAATACGATCAACACGGAGATGCCTACGATGATGGTACTGTATTCAAAGCCAAGGTAGGTAAGTACCCATGAGAAGTATGTCACCAGGACAAGACCCAGTATTTTTGACAGGGATACACCCCTGTCCTGCAGGTTCCTGAATATCCATGCAGTTGTGGGCATGGCTGCCAGTCCTATAAATTCAAGAACCACCCACCATTTTATTATTTCAAACCATTCCATAACTGTATCGCCAATGTCATTTGTTCTTCTTAATATCCAACAATTCGGGCCACTTTATATTGAACTTTGTAAGAAATATTGCCCCAAATACCAATGTAACTGAGTTCTTGATAATATGGTCTATCACTGCAGCTGCAGCCCCCACATATCCGGCTATACCTGCGATTCCAAATACAACGGTAAGTGAGGCTTCGTAAGTACCAATGGCGCCGGGTGTGATAGGGAACATCTTTGCAAGGTTTCCGACTGCCACCGCCAAAAATACAATGGCTATTAACGTTGTCGGAGATGTGGCATTATGCACAAATGGGAATGCATTGAGCACAATATAGCAGGTGAGTATATCGATGGTCCAGACTGCCAGTGATGAAAAGAATACTATGATGAAGTCTTTTACATTTGAAGATACTGTGAATATCTCGTCAATGAATTTCCTGGCAATACCGGCCACCATGTCAGTATAGTCCCCTGACCTGGAAAACCTGAATATGACACGCTCAACAGGGGATAAGCCGTCCCTGCCCCGCGATGAGAGGAAGAAGATGCCAGCAAAGAACAGTGCAATAACTGCAACTGATGATAATATCAGGGGCATTATCCAGTTATCTACTGACCTCTCGGCCATCACAATCAGCACTGATATCACTCCGATGACCGTTATGGCAATGATATCAAATATCCGTTCCACGGCCAGCGATGACATACCTGTGGTCAGGGGGATGTCTTTTTCTTTTTTCAGAATGTATGCCCGGGAGATATCGCCAATCCTGGCCGGAAGTATCACGTTTGCAGACTGGCTCATGAATATGGTACCTGTGATGAAGTTCAGGTCGTGAGCGTGACCCAGCCGTCCCAGGATATGCTGGTACCTGAGCCCTCTCACCGGCCATGAAAGAAGGTAGACCACAATTGCTAAGCCAAACATAAGTGGTGATGCTGATAATGCAGCCTGCCATGCATCGTCTATCCCTACCAGCGTGAATATGAGGAACAACAACATCAATGCCAGGATAAACGTTACTATGACCTTTCGTTTGCGTCCCACGTGCGGGGCGCTCAACTGCCATCTCAGCCTCACTATCTGGCTGCCCATGCCAATCACGTCCTTGACCAGGTCAACCTTGGTGGCACCACCGTGGCGCCACCTAACCGGGAATTCCTTTACTTTGTAACCGGCATGCTGTGCCCTGACCAGCAGTTCGGTATCCCAGAACCAGTGCTCGTCCTCAACCGAATCCATGAGTTCGAACAGGGAGCTCCGCTTGAATGCCTTGAACCCGCATTGGTGGTCGTACAGGCTGGAACCCAGCATGGTACGTGTTAGAAAATTAAAGCCTTTGGAAGCAATACCACGTTTTATGGGCCGTTTTACATCACTGGACGGCATCATCCGGGAGCCGGTGGCAAAATCATATCCATCCCTCCTGATAGCTGTAATCAGCTCCTCAAGGTGTGCCATATCGGTAGCAAGGTCCACATCAATGTAGCAGAGCACCTCACCCTGTGCGGCCTTGAAAGCACGGTTCAGTGCCCGCCCCCGGCCCTGCCTCTCGTCATTGTGAAGATGCACTACATAATCCAGTTCAGATACAAGTTGGGATGCAAGGCGGTCAGTACCATCAGTACTGCCGTCCTCTGCGATTATAATCTCAAAAGAGTTTGTTATCTGTGACAGGGTCTGTGCCGTAGTAATAACAGTATCACGTAAGCGTTTTTCTTCATTATAGGCTGGTAATACAAGTGAGATTTCAATGCTAATGGCAGATTCTCCTATTTTTTTATATATTTGGGGGGTAAACTGTGTCATTTATAGTATTAATGATTACTATAATTTCCGTCAAATTATACCGGAAAGTCCATCCTCATTAGTTTTCCTGTATCCTTCATCATCGGTCAGTTGATAGATAAGCGGGCTCAATTCCTCACTGAACCATCCATCCAGTATATATTGGGGATAGATGGGGAGTCTCTCACGAAGCACTGTATCACTTCCAACCCTTTGCTCGAGTTCCTCCACATCAGGCCATTTATGTTCAGGGTTTATGTGGTCAATGGTCTCGGGGGATATGCCGCCCAGGTCAGAGGCACCGTGTTCGATAAGCACCCCCGGCGATATTAGGTTGGGCGGCACCTGTACCGCCACATCATCAGGCAAAATCTTCCTTGCCTGTTCGACTGTCCAGAGCATCTCTTCAAAGGACGGAGGCTCATGTCCGGCCATGGGTGTGCCTGGTTTTGGTGTGAAATTCTGAATGATGACTTCCTGGATATGTCCGTACTTACGATGCAACCCTGTAATGGTCTTGAGGGACTCTACCCGGTCGGTCCTGGTCTCGCCAATACCCACCAGCAGTCCTGTGGTAAAAGGTATCTTCAATTTACCTGCATTTGCAATACTCTCTATCCTCTTTTCGGGTACTTTGCCCGGACTGTTATCATGTGCCTGCAAATGGGCAGTGGTCTCAAGCATCAATCCCATACTGGCATTTAATGGTTTGAGCAGTGCAAGTTCTTTATACGATAGCACTCCCGGGTTACAGTGGGGCAACAGTCCTATCTTAATAGCCATGCGGCACAGGTCAAACAGGTAATCCAGGGTACGGTCATACCCGATAGCTTTGAGCCGCTTTGAATATTTGGCATCTTCATCAGGCCGCTCTCCAAAGGTGAACAGTGCTTCGGTGCAGCCGCTCCTTGTACCTCTTTTGAGTATTTCATCTACCCTGTCCGGATGGATAATATAAGCCTGCGGGTCATCAGGGTTGCGCCTGAACCCGCAATAACCGCAATGGTTCCGGCACATGTTGGTGACAGGGATAAAGACATTCCTGGAATATGTGACCACTCGATAATGTTCTGATGCCAAGGATTACCACCTGAAAATGATTGATGTGCTATTTGACAAAGTTTTCACGGAAACTTTTTATTTGTTCCATACTACCCAGTACCGCAAGGGTCATACCTTCCAGGATTACGGTTGTGGGTTCAATTTCTGAGTGGGTTTCATCCCCGATATGTATCCCGATCACAGTGCAGCCTATGGTATTGCGCAGGTCAAGGTCGACCAGAGTCTTACCCACCAATGAAGAGGATGAACTGACAGTATACTTTTCGATCTCTATGCCCTCATACATCATTATCGTCTCTTCCTTTAGAGGGTGGTCGTGAGGTAATACCGCAATGCGTCCAAGCATCTGCCCAGCAATTATGGAAAGCGAAGCAACATAATCGGCACCTGCTTTGTACATCTTGTCAATGGAATGGATATCATTTGCCCGGGCCAGGATAGCACTATCAGGGTTCTGCTTTCGCGTCACCAGAATGGAAAAAATAATATCGGAATCAGACCCCACAGTCATAATAACCGTGGACGCTCTTTCCACACCTACCTTCTTCAGGGTAAACTCGGACGTGGCATCCCCAATAAAATAGGTGAAATCCACATCTTCGAACACTTGTTCATTAGAATCCACAACCACTAAAGTCACACCGGCATTTAACAGGCGTTGTACTACCCTGTGCCCAACATCACCGTATCCCAGCACAATTGTGTGGTTTTCCATCAAATCCAGTGTTTCGTACATTGTTATCATGTTTTTTGTTAATGTGTGAGTCGTTTGAATTTCCTCAACTGTTCCTTGGTGCCTACTACCAGCAATATGGAATTCCTCTTTATTATATCATGGGACCTGGGATTCAGTGACAAAACACCCCCCTTCCACAACCCTACGATATTGGCACCTGTCAATTCCCGTATTTTTGATTCTTTTAGGCTTTTCCTCAGCAGACTGCTGCCGGGGTATATGGGAAACTCGGCAATCTCAAGGTCGTCCATGAAAGCTGTACTGTTGACTATCCTGTCTGTCAGGGGTTCTATGGCCTTTCGTCCAATAAAGGAACCGAGTAGGGATTTCGGCGATACTACCCTGTTGGCGCCTGCATATTTCAAATAATCGGAATTGTTTTTATCATTCACAATTGCCAGAACCTCTACCGTGTTACAAAATTCCCTTGCAGTTAGTATGATACTGGCATTCTTTTCATCACTCTGGTTGGCAATGAGCAACCTGGACCTACACACACCTGCTAGTTCCATTACTTCATCTTTACCTGGGTCCCCAAAAATACATTTTATACCATCATTTAGAAGTGAACGTACCTGGTTTTCATCGTCGTCTACTACAATGAAGGGCATATTATGGTCCTCCAGTTCATTGACAAGTGATTCAACCATTTTGTTGTAGCCGCAAATAATAACATGGTTCTCAAGTTTTGTTGGGGCCCTGGTGGGTAATTCTCCTTTCAATTGTTTCTCGACTAACGGCATAACCACGAAGGGGAAGAGAAGTGCAAATAAGATTATCACTCCCGATAGTGCTACTACCATACTGAATATCATTCCAATCGGTGAAGTCATCACCACATCTCCATAACCTACTGTGGTCATGCTACATATTACAAAATATACTCCCTCAATTAAGCTGATTGATTCTCCTTCAAAATTTGATTTAATGAATATTGCAATATAACTATACAACACAACCAGTATCCAAAAAAGGAAAATAAAATAATATACGGTCCAGCCTGACTTTTTTTTTGCCATGTAGATTCAACACATGAATTAGTGCGAACTAATATAAAGATTATTTATTATTTTGCAATGAACCTTTCAATAAGTTTAATATCCTGCTCAGTACTATGACCATTGATGCTAGTATTATCCGGAGGAACGGGAACACCAAAACTCCTGGGCGGTCTTCGGCAGCTTGTACCTGATGAAGATATTACGGTGGTGGTCAATACTGCAGAGGACCTGTGGGTATCGGGCAACCTGGTGTGCCCTGATATTGATACTGTTACTTACCTTTTTGCCGGTCTGCTTGACATGGACAAATGGTGGGGTGTGGCACATGATACCTACCGCACCCATGAAGCCCTTGCCTCGGCCGGACAGAGTGAGGTTTTAAGATTGGGGGATAAGGACCGTGCTACCCACATCCTGCGCTCTGAATGTATCAGGCAGGGCGCATCATTGACTGAGGCTGTGGGCAGGACCGCCCGCATGCTGGGGGCAGGGGCAAACATTCTGCCTATGTGTGACGAGTCCGTTTCATCCATGATCTCCACAGACAGCGGCACAATGCATTTCCAGGATTTCTGGGTGGGACAGAGGGGGCGACCTGAGGTGCTGGGTGTGGAATACCAGGGAATGGAAAATTCCAGAATTACAGATGCAGTCCGCAAGGCTGTGGAGCAGGAGGATAATATCATAATCGGGCCCAGCAATCCCATTACAAGTATAGGCCCCATCCTTGCTGTGAATGGTATGAGAAAACTGATACAAAGCAAACACGTGGTGGCGGTCAGCCCTATCATCGGGTGCGAGCCTGTGAGCGGGCCGGCAGGCAAGTTGATGAGGGCCTGCGGGTGTGAGGTATTGTCCAGGGGTGTGGCCCGGTTCTATGAGGGGCTGGTGGATGTGTTTGTGGTGGATGAGCGGGACGGGTTGGGGCTACGGGATGTTGAGGGTATGGATGTGGCTGTGGTGAGTGCGGATACTATAATGACTTCGGCTGAGAAGAGTAAAGCGCTGGCGAAAGTTGTTATTGGTCAATTGGTTTAGCGGGTAATGTAGTTCTTGTGGTTCTGAATA
>JAKRWB010000172.1 GCA_022353185.1 ANME-2 cluster archaeon
ATAAGAGATTAGCATTCCATAATTATAAGAAGAAAATCCCAACATCTGAGAATGCTCGTCTAATAGATCACACAACAGAGTCTACTGATAGATATATCAAGGATGGAACACGCGTTGAAAAACTATATCTGTCAGGATATAGTGAATGGGAGATATCATTTTTTACTGGCATTCCTGGATATATCGTACTGGAATATATTGATATCGTAAAATCGTATGAAAATGGAAAGAGTAATAATGTTTAAAATCGTTATGCGTAAGGTCTGGAGGGTCATATGAACCTATCTCAAGTTAGAATATCTTTTCCGGACTCTACAAAAAAATATTTGCATTCTGGATTCTGAAATGTAATATCGATTTTACTTCGAGGTCTAGCCATGTAATATCACAAAAATAATAATGGATATTATAGGATATAGGTTATGCGGTCTAATCTAGGACACTGCCCCTTTTTATTGCTCTTTTAATATCTTCCAGCTGGCAACCATACGATGAATTACGGTCAAATGGGACAGTACTGCCACTAAAAGCACTGCCCAGTTCAGTAGTCCTAAAAAAGCGCCGAAAATTATCAATAACATCCTCTCTGCACGCTCAGCCAACCCGATTTTCAATTCTCCGGTACCGGCTGCTTCCGCCCGTGCCCGTGAATAACTGACCAGCAATGACCCCACAAGGGCCACAGCTCCCAGAATCCAGTCATTCTCTATGTAGTTCGGTATTGCCGAGTGTCCTCCCCACATTATACCCAAAAAGACCGCTGCGTCAGCATACCGGTCAGACACGGAATCCAACATGCCGCCGAATTTTGTTACCCTGCCGTTCTCCCTTGCCACAGCCCCGTCCAACACATCAAAGAACCCGCCCACCAAAAGCATTATTCCTGCCAGTATTACCTTACCTGTAGCAAAATACAAACCGGCAGCCACACAGAATATTAAGGCCAGGATGGTTACTGTATTGGGATTGACCCTGTTAAACAATCGTGCTATGGGTTTCACCCAGTTGGTCAGTGTGTCCTTTTTCTTATTGAGCAATGTCTGTATCACTCCATACTGTTATGCTATCCTGAATATCGTGCTCATCCACCGCTTATCCAGCTTGCCAAGCAGCAAAACAGAGGCAGCCAGGAGCAGGATACCCAGCCCTGCAATGTAAAATGCTGCTGTACTGCTATTAATTTGGTAATAAAATGATAAAAGTGTTTGTATTACCAGTACAGGCACCACTGCCAGTGTGAACTGTAACAAAATCCTGGCGTCCAGCAGGTAACTGTTGGTGAACAGGCCGGTTAGATATGCCACCACTGAACCAATATAAGTGGACACTGTGAGCATGATAAAAAGACCTAAAACCAACAGGTCAAGTTCGTGTTTCAGGTAACCGACTGCGATAAGATAAGGCACAGCCACAATGACTGTCAGGGTAAAAAAAAGTATCAATTTTGTACGGATAACATGGGGCATGGACAAGGGTAGGGAATTGTAGCATTCTGATATGTCGATGTTGGACAGCCAGCTGTACAGCAGGGTACAGAAGAAACCTACCATGCCTGCATAGAACAGCAGGGAGAAGCCCAGGTCGATCAGCATGACCGATTCGATGAACCAGGTGACTGCGTACAGGAACACCAGCGGCATAAGGAAGGTGAATACTACCGGAAAAATCATACCACTACGCATCAGATCGATAATATCTTTGGCAAGTGCGGGAGCGTAACCCGACACCAGTTTCCTGACCTGCCTGACGACCTTGCGGTAGGTCTCATGGGATGAGCGCTCGTGCGGCGACGGTGCTTCTTTCACTAGCAGGAAAGATATGGCTGCAAATAGTATTACTACTGCCAGTATTACCACCATGATGAATGGATAATGGGTGTGGTAGAACACCAGTGGGGGAAGAGCCCTGGAGATGCTACTGACAGTGAACCCGTCAGCGACCAGATATGTGCCTGCTGCTGCAGAAAGTATTAGAATGGGTGGCGTGCCCCAGCGGACCGATATCGTGAAGAGCAGTACACTTGTGCTGATGCCCAGCAGGAAGGACAGGGTAAGGGAGATGAAGAGAACCAGCAGGGATGTCAATGAAATGGATACAAAGACCGATGCCAGTGCCAGACCTACTACCATAGGCAGTATAGTGAGAAGGATATAGTACAGGATATCCTTGATATAGAACAAAAAGAACAACCTGCGATGGCGTATTGGCAGGGTATATCCGCTGCCGAGCAGCAGGCTGATGCTGCCGAAACGACGCTCAAGGATACGCTCCCCGAACAGTGCGAATCCGCCCACGCCCAGTCCGTAGAACAGCATTACCCAATGGGTCACCAGTAGCATATCATCAATTTCAATGGCCCGGCGCAGCATGGGCAGGCTGAGTCCCATGATAAATGTAAACAGTACTAATACCAGGGATGATGTCAGGAAATATGAGCGGTTGAAGAAGGATGCCTGGAGCCTGAACTCTTCCTTGAACATCAACTTGAGGATATTCGCATCAAGCATTTTGGTCGCCTCTATCCCACTAAGCGTACGAATATCTGTTCCAGGTTCTCAATGTCACCACTGTCAACATTGGCACTTTTGGTACTGATGCTACTGTTGGCACTGCTTTGCAGTTCATCCAGAGTGCCCACAGCGACCAGTTTTCCCTTGTCTATGATACCCACCCTGGTGCAGAGTTTCTCTGCCAGCTCAAGTATGTGGGTGCTGAGGAATACAGTGCCGCCCCCTTTGACGAAATCAATTAGCCAGTCCTTAAATTTTCTCTGGATAAGGGGGTCGAGGTCCAGGAATGGTTCGTCCATGAAGAGCATTTGGGGTTCGTGGAGTAGGGCCGCCGAGATGGTGGTCTTCTTCTTCATGCCCTTTGACAGGCTCATGCACAGGGTGGTACGCCTGTCTTCCAGGCCGAAGAACTCTATCCACTTATCCACCCTGCCGTCATCGGGCAGTCTCCTGACTGCGGCCACAAAGTGCAGGTATTCCTCAACTGACAGGAAACTGGGCGGGTATTCGAGTTCGGGGACAATACCGATGGCCGCTTTGACGGCAATGGGGTCAGTGGCAGCATCGATGCCCAGTACGGTGGCTGTGCCTGAGGTGGGTGGGAGCTGGCCGCTGAGCATTTGCAGGGTAGTGGTCTTGCCTGCGCCGTTGGGGCCAAGGAAGCCGAAGAATTCACCTGCTTTTACCTCCAGGTTAAGGTTGTCAACGGCTGTTAGTTTTCCGAATCGTTTTGTGAGGTTGTGTGCCTCGATAGGTATCAAATGACC
>JAKRWB010000173.1 GCA_022353185.1 ANME-2 cluster archaeon
GATACACTTACCTGCGGGGACTGCCACAACGAATCAATCAGCTATGAATTACACAACGGCACGACCGAGCCCTCATCAACAAGTGCCAACTGTACCGACTGCCATAACTTCTCAAGCAGCCACCAGGTCGATATTCATAATACTACCACACCTGCTTGCTCTGAGTGCCACAGCAATGAGGTCAACCACAGTTCGTATAACACGACAGGTGTAAACTGCCTGCAGTGCCATAATGCCCGTAAGCTGGAGTATGCAGGAAGTGTGCTTACCAACGGCACCTATATGCCGGACACCATGACGGACACCAGCATCCATTCAAAGGATTTCCTGGTTCCCGAATGCACAGCTTGCCATCTCGGTTACCACAATCACAGTGCCTATGACACATACGGCGTTTACTGTACGTCCTGCCATAATAATGCGACGCTGGACTACAACAGTATGAGGAACTTATTGGTTAACGATACTGGAATATACAACACAACCTACAATACTGACACTTCTATCCACACCTTGACAAAAAGCGAAATGATCCCGAACTGCACTGACTGCCATGGTTCGCCCCAGTACCAGACCCACCTCGGTAACCAGACCAATGTTTCATCGGGCCTTGCCGCAAACTGCACCCAGTGTCACGACAACCAGATCTTGAATTACACGGGCACCATCCTGCCCGTACAGGGAAATTACAACACAGGCTCTGAGATACACACCACCCAGAGGAGACTGATGCTCCCGGACCAGACCTCTGTCTACAATGACAACTGCGGGACGTGCCACTATCTTATATACGACTCAGGATACGACCTGCACTCCGGAGGTCGTTACTGCTCTTATTGCCATTATGGGGATAATATAGAATACCAGGGTAATTTAACGGATAAGCCCATCGAACATTCTGAAAATATCACCCAATCTAGCTGCACTGAATGCCATTTTAACTGGACTATAATGGATGACTACTTGGATAAACCGAATTATTATGTAAATGAAACAATGTTCAATGACAGCGTCCACAGCCTGGAAAAAGGAATCCAGTGCAGGGACTGCCACACTTCAGCCCACCCGCCCCCTGAATATAGCTGGAAATGGTGCGAGTGCTGTCATTCATACCAGTCCGATCCTATTAATGAAACCGATAGGCACAATGTGACAGCCAATCCACTAAGTTACAGCATTAATGTCAGCGGCACACTGACAGCGGTATTGGATATAACAGACTGCACCATCTGCCATAACGCCACGCAGTATAACACTTCCAAGGAGACATTTAACAGGGCAGCAGGTAGAGATTGCAGGTACTGTCATACATATCCGGACCAGACATATGATTAAGCCACTATGCAACTTGTACCGTTAAAATTCCGAGATGGTTTGAAACTCTTTGATTTTTCAATCTTTAGACATATTCGAATAAGTAAATTAAAATTTGCTAATATTTATAAAATTATGCAGCTAATCAGATCAATTTATTAATCAAAGTTTATTTGATAAAAAATCCTTTGAAATCAAAGACTTCTCGAC
>JAKRWB010000174.1 GCA_022353185.1 ANME-2 cluster archaeon
ATCAGATTCCACATATTCCGTCTTGGAACCATCAAACACATAATCCGTGCTGAAATGCACAAGTTTAGCCCCCACCAGAGAGCAAGCCTTTGCAATGTAACCTGGAGCCCTGCCATTTACATCAAACGCCAGCTTACGATTATCCTCACAGCCGTCCACATCAGTGTAGGCGGCAGCATTGATCACAACGTCCGGCCCGATACGCTTGATTATTTCGATGACCTGCGCTTTGTCCGCAATATCAATATCATCATGTGTCAACTTCACAGCATCAGGAAACACCCTGCAAAGGTCCGTGCCAAGCATCCCACCGGTGCCAAATATCAGCGTTTTAATTTTTCCCACCACCATCGGTTCTCAACATACCATTGCACTGTTTCTTTGAGCGCCTCATCAAAATCATACTCCGGCGTCCAGCCAAGTTCTTTTAACTTTGAACAATCAAGCGAATACCGCAGGTCATGACCTGGACGGTCTTTCACATACTCGATCATGGATCTATCCGAGCCGACCTTTTCAATGATCATCTCAGTGATCTCAAGGTTAGTCTTCTCAGCTCCGCCTCCAATATTGTAGATCTCGCCAACACTGCCACTATGTAATACGAAATCAACAGCCTTGCAGTGGTCAAGCACATATATCCAGTCGCGTATGTTCTGCCCTGTTCCGTAAACTGGGACCTTTTGGCCCTCAATAAGATTTGTCACAAAAAGCGGTATCAGTTTCTCAGGATACTGATACGGTCCGAAATTGTTAGTACATCTGGTTATGATCACAGGAAGGTTGTGAGTTATGTAATACGACTGCGCAAGCAGATCAGAACCCGCTTTACTCGAAGAGTATGGACTGGATGGAACAAGCATATCTGTCTCCTTGAATGAACCATCATTTATACTTCCATAAACCTCATCTGTGGATACGTGGACAAATCTCTTTATGTCGTGTTTGAGTGCACTTTCAAGAAGGGTATACGTGCCCAAAACATTAGTCCTGACAAAAGCAGAACCATCATCAATGGAGCGATCAACATGGCTCTCAGCAGCGAAATGCACCACATGGTCAACCTGTTGCATAACCTCATTTATAATATCCGGATTGCAGATATCGCCGCGAACAAACGAATAATTAGGATTGTTCTCGATATCCGTAAGGTTATCCTGATTCCCTGCATACGTCAGTTTGTCGAGATTGATTATCCTGTAATCAGGATATTTATTCAGCATATGCCGTATGAAATTGCTTCCAATAAATCCAGAGCCGCCTGTCACTAATATATTCATCTTATCGCTCTCATCAACGCATCTCAACCGTGCTTCAAACCCGGTGCAAGCCCCCAGTCATACGGGATTTCATCCGTATCAGGTGGCAAACGGAACTCATCAGGTTCATCATAGTTATACGGCAATGTGGGGATACTCAAAAAATACGCTGTTTCAGGGCCAATCGCCTTGAAACCATGATATACGCCAGGCGGTACACTAATCAGCACTGGATTTTTCTCCCCAACAAAGATTTCCATAATGTTTCCATACGTTGGTGAATCTTCCCGTGCATCATACAATGCTACTTTCATCATCCCGTGCAAGCACGTGAAATTATCGGTCTGTTTCTTGTGGTAATGCCACCCCTTGACTACCCCAGGATATGCGGTGGTCATATAGACTTGCCCGAACTGCTGGTAGATATCATCATCGCATCGCAGGATCTCCATAAGCCAGCCACGCTCATCCGGAACGACCTTCAGGTTCTTGAGATTTACTCCATCGATAATCAATTAAACCACCTCACAACTTCCCCAGATCCCCATCAACCATCATATTTACCAACTCCCGAAATCCAACCTTAGCCTCCCACCCCAGCTTTTCCTTAGCTTTCGTCGGATCTCCGAGCAAAAGCTCCACCTCAGTTGGCCTGTAATACCGTGGATCGATCTCAACCAAAACATCACCAGTCGCAGCATCCACTCCAACCTCATCAACACCTGTTCCCCTCCACTTAATCTCAATCCCGACTTCCCAAAATGCAAGCTCCACAAACTCCCGCACAGAATGCGTCTCACCCGTCGCAATCACAAAATCCTCAGGCTCATCCTGC
>JAKRWB010000175.1 GCA_022353185.1 ANME-2 cluster archaeon
CCATTCCTGCGAACTTTTAGATGCCCTGGATTTCGCGAAGCGAAAACCGTGGTCTGTGATGTTAAGGGGTTGTTGTGCAACTACTAAATAGTTGTATGCAAAGTATCATACTTATGGTACAACAATTTATCAACCGCGAATTTGAACTTGATTTTCTCAACCGGAAGTATGCTGAAAACTCCCCCCAAATGGTTGTGCTCTATGGAAAAAGGAGAATTGGAAAAACCGAACTTACTAAAAAGTTCATGCAGGATAAAGAAGGGGCATACATCCTATGCACCAAAGACAGCATGAAAGAGAATATCGAGAAAATGAAAGCTAAATTTCATAATTTAACAAGAAAAGAACGCTTGCGTGAGAATGGATTTGTGGTATTCGATCTTGATGATATGTAAATGTCTGGTACGATCTTAGGTTGTAGAAAAGATTCGTTTACTGTTTGTAGTTAGGGATAAAATTTCAGGTTTGATTCGTGAACTACACCTTCCGCCCCACCACTATCGCCGTAGCGTACGTAAACACCACCCGCCCCTCCTCAACCCTCACATTCAGCCCTGACCTATCCCCCTCCATCGAATCCCTCATCATCCCTCTTATCCTCTCCACACTCCCGGCCGGCGGGTCTGCCATCTCAAGCCAGTGGTCAAGGTCAAAATCAGAACCTCCGCCGCCCCTGTCCACAATCTCCAGCCCCGCCTCCTGCATCATCTGCTCAAGCTCGGATGCACGGTAATGTCTGATATGCGAAGGGTCCCTCAAGTTCTCCATGGTATTTTGGTACTCACTTTTCGTGGCATCCTCAGAAGATACCATATCCTCAATGACCAGCCTGCCGCCCGGTCGCAATACCCTCGCCATCTCTGACAACGACACCAGGGGCCCGGGGAAATGATGGAACGAGAACCTGGCCGATACAACATCGAATTGCGAATCATAAAAAGGCAGGTGTTCCACATCACCCACCAGGTTTTCAATATTACCCAGGCCCCTCTCCCCTGCGGCCTGTACTGCCAGCTCCAGCATCCTGGGCGTGATATCAATGCCAATGACCCGCTTCACATGGGGCGCCAGGGCCATGGCCAGGTAGCCCGTACCCGTTGCCACATCCAGCACAGTCTCATTCCCCTTAAGGTCCAGCAGTCCTACCACTGTATCCAGGTCGGTCTGGTCCATCAGCGTACCGCAGGCTGCATAGGCATTCGACCGCTTACCGAACTGTTCCACAGCAACCTTCTTTGAGTATTTGTCTGCCATATTTAGGATTCCTTTGTGGTATGTTACTATTTCATAAGTGGTGAATATGTGGTAAGTATTTTATCCACCGCAGAGACGCAGAGGGCACATAGATTGAACCACAAATACAAAAAAGACAGGTTCTGCAATGTAAGCACTCTACCTACTTTGCGCCTCTGCAGTGAGACAACAATCGAATCAATTATATCAACTCCAATCCAAAAGTAGCAGGAATAACATGCCGCACATCATGGAGATACTGGGTAAGACAAAGGTGGTGGTCAAAGACGGCAAAGTGATAGAAGTGGGTGAACCGCAGGTAAACTGGTGTCCCCTCTGGAACAAAGTTTCGG
>JAKRWB010000176.1 GCA_022353185.1 ANME-2 cluster archaeon
ATTCCTTGTGTCTTTTGCCGCTTGTGTCAGTATATTGTATCTCCACTTCAAGGATGTCATAAGCTCCTTTTTTGGTGATCTGGAATATTGCAGATGTGTAATCACCTGGATTTAAATTTCCAAGTACTGCGGAACTGCTTCCTGCTATGGCAAAATTCTCCTGTTTCGGCAGGCTCACTGTAACTGCACTGGCTGTATTTACACCAACATTTGCCACATTCACGGAAAAAGCACCCGCTATCTCCTGATAACTAATCTCGAAATCGGTTGTACCAGCCACAACCAGCCCGATATAATCCTGGGATGAATAGTTATTTTGACCGGTAATTTTCACAGGTATGTTATATACTCCGGGACGAGCAGCTATATCTACAGCAAAATTAAAAGTAATCTCCACTTCATCTCCAGGCTTTAGGCTACCGATGGAAAACTGGGTTCCGCCACCCAGTATAGAAAAGGCTGATTTCATCCCTTCATTTGCCAGGCCGATTTCAACGACAGCATTTTCTATCGTACCTGTGCCCTGGTTT
This sequence comes from ANME-2 cluster archaeon, assembly GCA_022353185.1. Classification (GTDB taxonomy): domain Archaea; phylum Halobacteriota; class Methanosarcinia; order Methanosarcinales; family Methanocomedenaceae; genus Methanocomedens_B. Next base: position 531 of record JAKRWB010000176.1, read on the forward strand.
TTAAGCCATATTGATTCCTCATTAATGCTCATGGGTTCTACAATTCCAAGCGTCGAATTAAGCAGTATTACCGTGGGAATCCCTCTAATCGTTAATATTCTATCCCTGAGAAGAGTGGTTGATAATGCAGAACTATCTTTTTTCCGGGATGTAATATAAACATCAAAAAAATAATCTCCTTCCAATGCGTCAGGATGTATGTGAATTCTGAACTTGGCAGTTCTTTCATCACCCCAATTATTTATTGTACCTAATAAATCTTCATCATTAAGCATAGTCACTGCCTCAGATGATGCTGTATCTTTAGGTACAAGCTTAACTGATACATCGTATAAATTTGTACCAAATCCCTCATTCGTGATCGGTACATAGACAAAAGTTGTATCTCCAGGATAAACTGGAACACTTTCTGTCACAAGATAATTAATGCTTGCACTTGCAATCGGTACAAGCAATAATATCAATAAAATCAACAATATTTTTTTCATGTTTCGCCCTCTATTTTTCCATCCAGCATTGTTACAATTCTTTGTGCATATTCTGCAATTCTT
>JAKRWB010000177.1 GCA_022353185.1 ANME-2 cluster archaeon
CACTCTCTGACGCCAAAGTGAGGTATCTTTCAATCCGTTGGATGTTGAAATCATTATCAAGGCCTGATACGATCCAGACAATATCCACATTTGCGACTATGATTTGTTCTTCTGTAACTCTCCCGGCAACTTTCCGGGAGAATTTGCTCCTTCTTGGAAGGACTGCCTGGATGATCCCCTTGTCATCGTTAAATTCTTTCTTAATCCCCACCCAATCACCAACAACTGGATATGATCCTTTCTCAAAAGTATCGTACCTGAATTTGCCTGATACTTTGACCTCGATCTCTCCCATTTCAGTAAGTGCAATGCAACTCTTACGTTGTACCTGGGTTATACGGCCGGGAACAAGTCCTTGGATCTGGTATGGACTAAAGCTCTCTCCAAAGAATAAATCCCAACCAATTGTTTCAAGATCTATCTTAGATGAATTCATCATGTTTCACCAATCGTTATGAAAAATTGATATTCACATTATTTATGGATACTGCCCGGTTGATCAGCCTTACCAGACATATGTTATTCTTTGATACTTAAGAGGTCAGAACTGGATTAAATGGCTTGGAATGTGTGGGGTAAAAGTAATAAACCATAGAGGGCACGGAGGACACAGAGCACGATTACATTTCTCTGTGTCCCTCTGCGGTTACCACATGAATGACGGGGAGTCCTCCATCCTTCACTCAACCTGCACCTCGCCTGGGTTCGGTGTTCGTGCTTCTGCTGGCGCTGATCATTGGGCTGGCGGTGTGGCCGAAGGTGTTGGAGAAGAAAGACCATTAGAATTAAAATGTGAAGTTATTTTTATGTATTCGAAAGCATTACTTTAGCCAAAGCTGTAGGTATAAAACAATGATGCCATAACTATTGACAATTGCTACTCCATTAAAGTATGACCTCACTGCTCATGTTTTTTCTGCAATTTCAAACATAGATGAGAGAAGAGGTTATTCTAGAATCTACATATTAATTTATAAAGGAGCATAGCACTATTAAAGTCTTCCAAAACAAAAATGAGTGAATTAAATGGTAAAAATAAAAGGACACGAAATTGGTCCAATAATTGTCAAGGACGCTAGTAATCGAAGAGCTTTGCAATTTAAGAATAATATAATTACAGTTTTAAGAAGGATAGGCGTAAACGAAAATGACATTAATATCCCTCTTGAAAGTATAGCGATAAAAAAAGCCAAAGCTTCTGCAACCTGGTATCTATCAGGCTATCGAATGCATTATAGTCATAACCTGCAAAGTAAATATGTAGAAAATCTTCAGGTTATATCCAAGATAATTGAGATTGAAGCAAATCTGTTAATTACTGAGAAAAGCACACTATCCGATTTTATTTCAGAGTTCAAAGAGGATTCAAATGTTGATATTAAGCGCAAAGAGGCGCGAGAGTTTTTTGGCTGTGACCATGATGAAACCGATTTTGAGATAATTCATAAAAAATACAAGGCGATGGCAAAAGAATTGCATCCGGATATGTCAACTGGAGACACTGAAAAATTCAAGACGCTAAATATTGCACATAAGATACTGAAGAGAGAATTGACCT
>JAKRWB010000178.1 GCA_022353185.1 ANME-2 cluster archaeon
AGGATGTATAGCAGAATTCTTAACAAAATGTAACCAATGCAGATAGTGCCTATGAGATGAACGGCATTCCTGAACAAAGGGTTGGCCATTATCTCATTCAATTTTACATTGGTCCGGGTCAATTAATTCCGCCTCTTCCTTGAGATATATAATGCAATCAGTACAAATAATGCTGTCAATACCTGGAACCCAGGTACTTTTTCCTTCCATATTCCAGTCCATATGACAGGTGTTGGAACAATTTCAGGTGTGGGTTGTGGTGTTATCGTTGGCTTGATGGTTGGGGAAGGATGGACAGGTGCTGATGTGGACCTACCTGAAATTGCCATGGGTCCGAGATTTCCCCTGATAGGGAGACTGGCTTTGAAATAATAGCTGTTCGAGTCCTCACTTATCTTCTGGGTGGACCTCTTCTCCCAGTTATTGGTAACGTCATTGTAGCTGTAAAAGCTGATAGTGTTCAATATAATGCCGTTATTATTCACCCATGATCTATCTACCATGAACATGATGGTCGGGTCTTTTACGTTAGTTTCCGAGAACCAGCCCATGTTGCCAGCCCAAACATTCAGGTTCTTGAATACGATATCTGGAGCGGGTATATCGACAAGTGAAGAAGTATGGTTAAGTGTTTCCACCTTTGCAGCTATTTTTCCTGAACTGGCCACACCTGTTAAATTGATATATTTCACATAATTGCAGTCAAACTCAAAATAAAAACTGACCTCCTGGTCACTACCCACAAACTGGCGGTCGACTTCAGTGCATATAATGTTCTCGAATTCTTCGCCAGAGGTCCCGCCGCCACCACCACCGCCACCACCACTGCCACCACCTGACGGGGCAGATGTTGGGGTTTCAGGAGTATAGATGTTGACCACGCTCTGGTTGAAGGCTACCAGTCTATCATTTGATTCAAAGGCTCCCACAAGCAGATAGTAATCACCAGTATTCAGGTCTTCAGTATCGAGTAAAATGGATGTATTGTTTGAATTTACATCCTCTTTAATTAATAATGTACCATTATTTAGACCCATCACAGTTGTAATTATGTTAGTTAGTCTGGTGGTGTTCAAACTTGACAAATTGATCCCTGAAAGTTCCCCATTTTCTATCAGATATTCCCCATCTATCGTTAGATTGGTCTGGTTCCTTGTACCGTTGAAATTAAACCTTAATGTAGCGTTATAAGCATCCTTGTGTACAAGTACTGCTCCGTATGTATAGTTGACTAGACTACCAGCATTAGTAAGGTTTATCATAACATTCACAACAGAATTGGTTTCTGCTTCTGCCGGTGCAGTTACAACGGATTCATATTTCAGGATCTGAACCACTGTTGTTGAAAGTACGGACAGGTCATCTTCATTTGTCAAATATGATGAGTTCAAGATGACTAATACTACATAATCGCCAGCCTGTTCAGGATTGAAACTTATACTGGAATTGTCTCCAGTTTCATTAAGAGAATAATTAAGTAATTTATCTGATTCATTCAACAAATCGCGGAAAGGAGTGGTATTTCCATCCATTGCATCATTGAAAATATCCCATATTCCTTCAGGGGTGGAACTTACAAAATATATATCAATACCTTTATTGGCAAAATAGCTTGAACCGTAAAAACTCATATTCACGACATTGCTGCCAGTTACATTTGTATATAATGAATGGCTGGAATAAGGATATAATATTGAATAATCCGTATTACTGTCCACACTGGTTGTTATGTTTACAGTCTTGCCATTGATTGTAAAAGTACTATTATTTATTCCATAATAAATAAAATTCAATGTAGGCAACGTAATAGGTGTGCCTCCACTAAGATCAATCCAGTTACCTTCTATTTTGGAGTCGTTATGATTGGCAAATGTCACGTTTTCACTGGAATTAATACTTATATTGAACAAGTATGGGCTATCCACAGGTAAACCGAATGCAACCGGTATCAAAAAGAATAAAAACACTGCAAAAAAAATAACTGATAGTCTGTTCAATTCTAAACCAACCCCGTAATATATTCTATTTTTTATTATTGGTATATATTTTACGATCTCTTGACTATACTTTTAGTCTATTTATTATAAAAATACTTATCGTACCCGCAATTATTTTTTCAGGATATATATTGAAATCAATAACCCTAAAATTCCCATACTTATTTCAAAACCTTTTATGTTATTTATATTTTGTATTGGTTCCGGTTCGAAAGATTCGTTTTGTTGTATCTGGGCATTTTCCTGATCTATTGTTGCTGTTGGCTGAATAATCTCTGATTGTTTTACTTTTCCGGTAATTACGAATGAGGAAAATTTGTTTGTTTCTGCCTCGAATAAAAGATAATCCTCATCTTCACCAATCTTTCCAGTGTTAAGTGGGTTCCATTCTCCATCATTGTATCTATTCATGGTGATAGTAGATTCATCAATGTTGTTCTCAGTCACCCATGATTTTTCTATGAAAAAGCTAATGGTAGGACTGGCAATATTATCCTGATTTGCCCATCCAAGATTCCCCACCCAGATATTCAGGTTCTTATATACTATACCTGAAGGTGTACGCTCAACAAGTGATGAAGTATGATTTAGTATCTCTACCTTTGATGCAATTGTACCCGAATTGGTCAAACCTGTGAAATTTATATACCTTACAATATTGCCGTCCAGATGAAAACTATAGCTAACTTTTGAGTCTTTTGTCACATATTTCCTCTGGGTCTCTGATATCAGTATATTTTCAAAATCTTCACCGCTTGTACCACCACCACTGCTCCCACCACCACCGCTGCTACCCTCATCAGACACTGGGTTCCCAAGAGTTATTGTCCTTGTCAGACCACCCACATTCAATTGAAAATCGCCTACCGGTATTGAACTTGTTGAATAGCCGTACACAAAACCACCATTGTTATCAGCATCAATATTCTGTACTGCAATTATATTCAGGATGACCTGGGATGTACCGACCATCGGTGTACCATATATCTTGGCATCATATATACCAGATACCAGATTTGAGTGAGAGAGAGTGGCAATGTTCCCTATTGCATCAGCACTTTTAGTCACCCATAATGACATTAGCAATCCGACATAAAGATCATTAACATCACTGGCAGTAACTGTGAAACTATTTGAACCTGATGGGACCTCAATCCCATAAATCCTGTACAAATATATTCCATCCGATGGTGTTACAGGTTTTTCAAAAGAAACGACAACTTTCACTGATTCATTTGGTGATGCAGTTCCACTGATGGTAATCGTATCACCTACAACTGGATTCTCAGGAGTTACATAGAATTCAGTGACAGTTGCACTGGCAGATGGAAACAATATTACGGCAATAAAAAAAATAAAAAAGGCCCGATAAAGCATTGATAGTTACGCCCCTAAATTATTAGATTTGGGATAAGCAAATTCATCACCTCATTGGACAAATATCAGATTATCCCAAACATATTATTACATTATAGCATACAATTGCAGAAAATGAAACAAGTAGCGGCATTATACCCATATTCATCGAACAATTTATCGACTTGTTCCAAATGGTTGACGCTGATAATATCTCTTTTGTGGAGAGCATTATTATCAGTGCAATGACCGCCAGTACGCCATACTCAGGAAGTCCCATATTTGTTGTCATGGATATGGCACTGACCGTAGCAGAAGATGAAACAGCAGCACTGGTTGTAGCAGCTGACACGGTTGTAGATGAAATTACACTGGTAAGCATTTTTTATTCCCATCATTCTATGAAATAAAATATCATAAATGATATATGTGTTTTATGTTTTTTATTGATTTAATGTCCTAGTATAATCATCATTATAAGGACTAATAATATATTAACTTATCCCAACAAATACCTATAAGTATTTATCAATCCATATAAATTCCAATCACAATATTTGTAAAAGTTTAGTATGAGCGTTATACAAGCCTGTAATGTCACAAAACAGTACAAGATAGACAATATCACCATCAATGCTCTTTCAGACATAAACCTGGAAATCGAAGCTGGTGAGTTCGTCGCCATTAAAGGACCCAGCGGTTCAGGCAAGTCCACACTCTTACACTTACTTGGCTGTGTGGACCGCCCGAGCAGTGGCGATATTTTCATAAACCACAAAAATACCTCAAACCTGTCAGCCGGAGAACTGGTCCGGCTCAGGCTCATGCAAATCGGGTTCGTATTCCAGCAGTTCTACCTGCTTCCCGCACTTACCGCATTTGAAAATGTAGAACTTCCAATGCGTGAAGCCTGGTTGCCAAAAAAAGAGCGCAAAAAACTGACCCTTGATCTATTAGATTCCATGGGGCTGGTAGATCGTGCCAAGCACATGCCATCCCAGCTTAGCGGTGGCGAACAACAAAGGGTTGCCATTGCCAGGGCACTTGCAAATAATCCCGCTATAATTGTAGCAGATGAACCTACAGGAGAACTTGACTCTGCCAATGGCGAGCGCATTCTGGAAATATTCGAATCCATAAACCAAAAGTCCGGGCAGACCATCCTGGTGGTAAGCCATGATGAGTACGTAACGTCCAGGGCCCACAGGATAATCCATCTCAAAGACGGGAGAATCGTAGAGTGACATACCTGAAGATGGCAATGCGGAACCTGTACCGCCGCCGTTCGCGCACTATTTTTACCATCGTTGCCATTGGCATGACAGTATCCATGATGGTCCTGCTTATATCTGTCAGCCTGGGATTGAAAGAATCCAGTGTTCCTACCGGTTCAATCGACTTCTGGGTAGTTCCTGCAGATTCTGACATACTTGACCCAATAATCGGTTCAGTCCAGATAATGCTGGGAGATGTACACAATGGATTGGAAACCCTGCTCAAAGACCCATCAGTGAAAGGCGCAACCCCCATTCTGAACAGGATCGTATATGCCAAATCAGACAATAGTAACCAGATAAGTGTGGTCCTGGCAGTGGGTGTGGTTCCGGGTGCTATTGATGTCATGCCGGCATCGATTGACGGCTTTACTGAAGGAGACCCCTATTTCTATGAAGGGGAATGGACCTCAGAAGCTGTGGTTAACAGGCAGATGGCCGACCTTCTGGGCATTGGTATCGGTGATGCGTTATACATTAACATCTCCTCAGACGGCCTGGCTACTTCAAGACCGTTCAATGTCATGAATATCGTGGACACACTGGAATACTCCAATTACCCGAGTGTGGTCTTACATCTTTCAGAACTCCAGATGATTACCGGACAACTGGAAGATGACAGGGCAGACCAGATAGTTGTGGAAGGACCCGATGCGGGACCATTGCTCAAGTTAATGTACCCCCAACATCTTGTCCTGACGGGTACCGAATATGTGGGCCACAGGATAATCAGTGACAAACGCATCCTGCCTACCGCTATTGCATCTTCGCTAATATCTTTTGTGCTGGGAGTGCTGTTCATAGGCACCACAATGGTAATGTCCATCAGTGAAAGGGAAGGGGACATGGCGGTAATGAAAGCTATAGGCATCTCAAGACTTTCCATACTTAAGGAAGTGTTCTACGAATCACTACTCATTTCCACCGGGGGCGGTTTGGTGGGAGTGCTATTTACCCTGATTGGAAAGGTTTTGCTAAACATCGCACTTATACAATTGATTGGAATTGATATCAGCCCTTCTACTGAACTCCCATTGCTTGCCGGTGGATTTGCAGTTGCAGTGTTTGCAGGCATATTTACCGGGCTGATAGCCGCCATGCTCATGAAACAGCCGGACATATCCAAGGCATTCTGATGCTGATACCTGCCCGGTTCGATATACCCATAATAACACACGGTTCAATATTCCTTTATCAAGTCAACTATCAGCTGGGCCTTGTCCACAGTCCTGGGTATGATGCCTCGCTCCACCAGTTCTACTACTGTCCTGAGGTTGAGCACGATTTTCAACTTTTCGTTTTCTATGTGCAATCCTTCAATTAGCTGAAGCAGGAGATTGATAGCTTTAGATGATTCTTCAGTTGAAATTTCATCTGGGCGAATATTTAGCGATTCTAATTGTTGTTCAATTGTTTCTGGATTCATGTGAATCATTTACCCAATAATTAATTTTCATTCAGTTATTTTAAAAATATAATAATAGTCCAATCATATATTTTTATCTATTTAGTAAAAATTATTAACCAAACTGGAGATGTTAATTGTCAAATACTCACAAACAATGAGATTATTTTTCAACATTCAAAATAATAATGTTTTCAAATTACCATTAGATTTGAAGTGGATACATTAAGGGTACTGTTTATTGTTACCATAGTTTACACAAAGTAATATCATCACTTTATATGACAAATAAATTATGTATTTATTGTGATGATATTACAACTTTGTAGTACATAACTGGATTATGGAACTGTGCCGCATCAACATTATATTATATCTATAACAAGTTATATCGTATGTATCATGTTGGTTTTCAGGAACATAATGAAAAACAGAATTCGAACCGCACTCAATATTACCGCTGTAACAATAGCCGTACTGGCCGTGATACTACTGGTATCTC
>JAKRWB010000179.1 GCA_022353185.1 ANME-2 cluster archaeon
GTTAAAGTATTTTGATTTTTCGGTTCACGTGTTTTTTTTTAAAAAGTAAACTGTTTATAGGGTGGCTGAATAGTAACGATTTTTTTTAAAAAATCACAAATCTCCCATATTTATGAATTTCGATTTTTCATTTCATAAATATTTAGAGGATGATATTATTATGGTGTTATTTATGAGATAATTATTATATAATTATATTTATATTGTACTATTTATATGATAATGGTTATGTGATGATATTTATAAATAGGTAATTATAAATCCAAATGGATAGGACTGATTATATTTCTCATAAAATATAATCCATATTAAAATATAATAAGTTGGATTTGTAGACATTTATTTCAAGATTTTAATAATTAAGTGAGGATTAATATATATTGTTATATTATTTAGCAATCGGATATATTTATAATAAATTTCAGAGTATATATTACCGAGGGTTATATTTCAAAGATTTTCCGCCCATTTTATATTGATTTAACTAATATCAACTATTTGAGATTACATATTCCTATAGTCTTCAAAACCGGCTTTGTTTTTTTCGTTTTGCCTATAATTGTGAATTGCTACCCATTACATACACTATAGTAATATGGTGTTTGTGACTTACAACCCCATGATGATCTACAAAAGAATATTTTATGTAATCGTTCTATTCTTGCACACGATTTATTCTTATATAGTATAGGAATTATTTTTTGGAAAATATTTTAAATCAGAGAATATGTCATATGCGTATAGTAGTATATTGTGCATGTGAAGGGTACCCAAAATGGTAGTGTTTAGTATATATAAATATAGCCTTATATAAATTAACTATCCTTATTTTTTTTTGTTTTACGTAATAAATATTGAAATCCACCAAATATTTAATTTTTGATATATACATAAAAAGATATAATTTAGTATAGTTATAATAAAGTATATAATTTTAAATAACTAATTTATAGTACATTATTAAATATAGATAATTTAGTATATATACCAAGTTTTTAAAATTTGGAAACAAATATATAATACAATATATAAATATCAGAAGAATAATTAGCATAATAATAATAATGATGGTTATACCGATGATTTTATTGAGTAATAAGCAGTCTATATGTTATATGTACAGACAAAAATTCACCGGATGCTTGTTAGGCAGTGCCATAGGAGATGCATTAGGAATGCAAACAGAAGGGATGGAATCAACTGACATTAAGGTGAAATACAATATGGTTTTTGATTATGCCCCTGGCAGGCCAGGATCTTATAACGAAAAATTAAGACCAGGACAATATACAGATGATACTGAACAAACAATAATTCTTGCCAGGTCAATAATAGCAGCAGGCAAATTCGATGCAGATGAATTTTCAAAACGGTTATTGGAACATTATGAGATAATTACCACACGACCAGAACTGAACAGGGGATGGGGAACTACCAGTTTAACAGCATGCAAGCGGTTGGCTGAAGGGAAGAGGTGGCAAGATTCTGGTGAAGATTCGCCTACATGCGGTTCAGCAATGAGGGTATCTCCAATAGGCTTGTTATACCCTGGCAGACCTGAAAAAACAGAGGACATTGCCCGGTCATCTTCATTGCCAACCCATAAAAATCCCGAATCCATAGCTGGTGCTGTAGCAGTTGCTGCAGCAGTTTCGATGGCAGTAAAAAACATCAATCCTGATACCATCATACAAACAGCAGCCGACATTGCCGGAAAATATGATAAAAAACTGGCTGATAAAATACAATCATTGGAAAAAGTGAGACATATACCAGAGATTAACGCATTTTCCATTCTTGGCACTTCTATCATGGCCAATGATGTAGTGCCTTCAGCATTGTACTGTTTTGCAAGAAATCCCCTGGACTTCCCCAAAACCTTGATCACAGCAATCAATGCTGGTGGAGATACCGATTCAATAGCATGTATTGCAGGAGCCATCAGTGGTGCATATCTTGGCGTTGATGCAATACCGCAAAAATGGCTTGACGGGCTTGAAAACCGCAAAGAAATTGAATATATAGCATTGGAACTATGGGAAATCGCTAAACATAATATTCAGTATGATGTTTAGGTACATTCAAGGGTTGATAATCTTATGAGAGCTGTGATTCCATTCAAGAAAGATAATGCCAAGTCACGTTTATCTGAAGTCCTTTCCAAAAAACAGAGAGAAGAATTTGCACTTACGATGCTGTACGACATAATCAATGCGCTTATCGAATCTGATAAATTCACTGAGATTGATATATTAAATTCATCAGTATCAAGTATTATTAACAGTGATTACCCGGCAGATGTTAACTTACTGGTGAGTGAAAAAAACCTGAACGATGCATTGAATGAATACCTGTACAAAGCATCCACCCACACAAACGATGATATACTCATAATAATGGCCGATATGCCTCTGGTCACGAAAAAGCAGATACTCCAGATGACCGGTCTTAAAGGAGATGTTGTTATCACCCCCGGTTCACGTGGGGGAACCAATGCTTTACTTATTCGGCGACCTGACGTATTCCATGTAGATTATTACGGTACAAGTTTTTTGGACCACTTAAGAATATCAAAAGAGGCAGGGCTTGAAGTGGATATATTTGATTCGTTTATGGTCAGTACCGATATGGATGAACCCGGCGACCTCATTGAATTGATGATACATGGGCGTGGAAGCGCTGTTGAATATCTCAAAAACCTTGGGATTTCCCTTGATATCAGTACCGGATTGCTGGACTTTAGCAATAAAAAATAAAGCAAAACGTTTTTTAGATTGAATCTCTGCCAGAGATTAACTTCAACCTCTCCAGGCCGCCGATCTCTTTTATAATATCAACCGTAGAAGAGGGAACTAACGATTCCCATCCTTCACCGGCCAGCATCCTTCTGCGTATCTCTGTACCAGAATACTGCTCCCGCTGGTACATTGGAGACTGCCTCACTTCAATTCCAGCCTCTTCAAAAAGCCGGATTACAAGTGGATTGTTTGAATAAACCACCTTGAATGGTGGTGTCATAGAAATAATGTGGGATACCCATACTGAATTACGCTGGATATCCTCAATCGGTATTATGTAGTGTTTAACACCCAGATCTTCAAGGGCTCTGGTCATCATCAGCACCCGCTCGCCAGCCGTGAACAAATCATCCTGTTCATGGCTGGTCTGAGCGCTTCCGATGCCAATTATGATTTCATCTACTTCATGTGCGATTGACTCTAGCACGGTCTGGTGTCCCAGATGATATGGCTGAAATCGTCCTATGTAGAATGCTCTTCTGGAGTCCATTCTCCTCCAGCCCAAACTACCTCATTGAACTTCTTGTAGTCCCATGCGTTATTTTTATGTTTCTGGGCTGCAAGTTTCTGGACAATCTCCATGAATATGGGTTTTTCGTCGTATTCAATTCCCTTAACCTTATCCAGATATTCCTTACCAATAGCATTGCGGATAAAGATAGTACTCCATCCATCCGGACTGCCAACACTGCCAACGCTGATATCTGCATAATAGGACGTATAGTCCATGCAGTGATGGCAGGGCTTTCGGGCCAAATGAGCAATTTCCTTGATTGGGACTAACACTTTATCATCAGCGGTTTCTGCAACAAACTTGCCTTTAGCGAAATCAAGTTTCTTGACAGTTTTCCGATCCAAACCCATGATATTAGGCATAATATTCTCACCCATATCATCATAAGTAAAGCTCTCCATGCATATCAGGCCGATAACCAGCTTGATCTTATCAGTAAGGTTTTCCCGAAGCAGTGAAGCCGAATGAACCTGGCAGGGAGTGCCAACCACAGCAATCTTTTCATAGTTCTTAAGTACATCACGCAGTTTTGATAACACCGGTTCATAGGTATATTTAGTTCCACCAGCACTGGAAACTTCTTCAGCACTGGTCAGCACTACTACCTCGGTTTCCCATTCATCATTCCGTGAGACACTTAGGGCTGCATCGATCTCACCTTGCTCAAAGAGTGATTTGAGGATACCGGTAACTACTGCACCATCCTGGCCATGCAGTGTACTCTTGCCTACTCGCTGATCGATAATATTATCAAACTCATCTTCACCTGGAAAACCGTCCAGTATCGGGCAGATACGCTCGCAGGCCATGCAGTTCTGACAGGCGAGACAAGTCTTGCAGTCAACATAGCATTTCCTGTTTGCACAGTAATTGTCTTCTCTGCTGATTTCACTGAAGAGTTTAACCACAGTAGGCTCATCTACAGTCGGAGTGAACTTATCATAGTTCGCCTCATCGTACAACTGTACCTTGGCTGCCTGCATGGGGCAGATGGCTTCGCATCCGCCGCATGCCGTACACAACGTATTTTTAATTACCTGATATATCTTCGGGAACCCCATTTGTGGCGCGGGGATCACAGCACTCACCTAATTGCCTCCGATAATTTCCTTACCGATGAGTTTAATGGCTGTCTCTTTATTGGGACCAATAGGTGAACCGCACACGATCTGTGTAACACCTATCTTCTGCAAGTCTGCCACTTTCTGTGCACACGTATCAGGTGTTCCACAGATGGAGAATGCATTAACCATGTCTTGTGTCACCATGCCGCCCATCAAAGCACCGAAGTCTCCTTTTGCGATAGCTCCACCGATGTTTCCTTTTGCTGATACATCGATACCATGTCGCTCAAGCACCGTATCAGGTGAACCTGCTACAATGAACGCAACAACGATCTTGGCGGCATCAATGGCCTTCTCTTCCTTTTTATCGATAGAGAAACATGCATATGCGCCAACATCAACTTCTTTGGGGTCTCTGCCAGCCTTCTTGGCTCCTGCTGCTATTGCCTTGATAGCAACTTCGAAGTCTGTTGGATGTGATGCATTGATTAACACACCGTCTGTCAATTCGCCAGCAAGTTCAAGCATCTTCGGGCCCTGTGCGCCCAGGTAGATGGGTATATTCCCTGCCTTGAATGCCATCTTGGCACCGGCGATCTTGACACACTCGCCGTCCTGGTTGACTTTTTTACCGGCAAAAAAAGCCCTGAGAGCTGATATCGATTCTCTCGATGTTTTCAGGGGCTTTGTCCATTCAATGCCCATTGCATCAAATGTTGCCTTGTCGCCAGGACCGATTCCCAGAATGGCCCTGCCACCTGAAATATCGTTAATTGCAGCAATACTGGATGCAGTAACTGCAACGTTTCTTGTATAGGGATTAGTTACTCCCGTCCCAAGTTTAATCGTATTGGTACTCATTGCCAAAACAGCCAGGGTTGTGTAAACATCCCTGTTGTTGTAATGGTCTGTAATCCACACATTATCGAATCCTACTTCTTCAGCAAGTTTTGTATAACTGGCCAATTTTAATACTGGGTCACTAGGTACAAATTCTATTCCAAACAAATACGTCCCTCCATTTAATGGTAAAAGTATTGATTCATTACTGACTTAAAAGCGTATTGGTTTTATTCTGGAAAAGAGATATGACGGGACAAGATGATGAATAAAATTAAATGTCTCGAAATATTTAAAAGATTTTATAATTCAGGTATTAAATATGAGATTAGATGCATTTTTAGTTGAGCAAAGCCTTGTGACCAGCAGGGGTAGAGCCAAACGTGCCATAATAAGCGGCAAGGTAAGCGTAGACGGAACAATCGTTTTCAAACCATCCACCTGGATTGGATACAATAATGATATTAAAATAATGGAAGATATAGACGTGCCTGCAGGTTACCTGAAACTTAAAGCCATCCAGCAGCAAACCCAGCTCATACATCCTGGCGATACAGTGCTGGACCTGGGTTCCAGTGCAGGTGGCTTCATTATTTTTGCATCTGAGATCGGCAGCAATATCATCGGTATCGAGTTCAGTGATGAGTTCATGCCGTCCCTTGAAAAGTTGGCAGAGTTACACGATAATGTCCAGGTGATGAAGGGAGACATTTTCAACATCCCGCTTAACTCACTGTCCGACCGGCCTGTGGATGTGATATTGAACGATATTACCGTTGAGCCCGAGGATTCCATAAAAGTGCTTGAAAGAGTCCTGCCGCTGTTAAAACCTGGTGGACGTATATTACAGGTATTAAAGCTTGGTGACGGGAGCGGGCTGGACGAACATATTGAGAGAATGGAAGGAATCGGGGTATCGATCCAGCACATAATCAAACCTGACAAGAGAGAAGTTTATGTGGTAGCAGTACGAAATGGAGAGAACGAGGCGAAAGAATAAATGTCAGGGATATGCAGTGTATGTGGAAAAAAAGAGATGCTGCCCTATAAGTGCAAATTTTGCGGCTGGACATATTGTTCAGAACACAGACTGCCTGAGAACCATGAATGTACCGGGCTGGAAATACTCAAAACACAAGCACGGGACAGTGGCAGGATTGTGTACAACCCTGAACCCGAACCAGTAAGTAAGCAAAACATGGGCATTCCGGGACTAAGCCGTCGGATTAAGTCGCCTTATGCCATCCCGGTATCAAGGAACTACTCTTTGTATATCATGGTGGCATGCGTGGTGGTATTCTTTTTACAGCAGTTGATTCCGGCATTTACCGGTCTATTCCTGTTAGTGCCCCAGCTGGCTGCCATTCACCCCTGGACCGTATTTACCTATATGTTCCTGCATGGGAGTGGCATACACCTGTTATTCAACATGCTGGTACTGTTCTTCTTCGGCCCCATCCTTGAGCGGAAGATAGGAAGTTACAAGTTCCTGAGTGTATATTTCGGAGCCGGACTCTTTTCAGCACTGGGACACATGGTATTTTCAGGCTCGCCTGTACTGGGTGCAAGCGGGGCCATATACGGCATATTTGCATGTCTGGCAATACTGGATCCCGAAATTCGTGTATATGTCTATTTCATCCCTATGAAAATAGCTCAGGCACTGGTGCTATTTGCCGCCATCGATATATTTTTTATGGGGTCCAATGACATGATAGCCCATGCAGCACACCTATCAGGTCTGGCATTCGGGTTGTACATGGGTCTGAAATTAAAGAAAGGTGTTTCAAAGTCAGCATGGTGAATATTTGAGTCGTAAAGTATAATTATCTACAAGTGGATTAACAAATAAGCAGGAGCAATAGAACAATGGCAAAGAAAAAAGCAAAGGGCAAGAAGAAATCAGCGACTAGCCCAGTTTCTACTATACATTTCCCATCCTATTCCGAAGAGAGATGGAATAATTGGCTGGAACAGGTCAAAGAAAGCGGTTTCGAACTTAAGGAGGATGAAGACCCTGGAGATTCTGGTCAAATATTTGTCAACATGGAAGATGATATTATCCTTGCATGCCTCAAGGTTATTTCCAAATTCGATAATAGTGAATTCACAGTAGACGGGGCATTCGATGCACTAAATGAGATTAAGATCATTGTATTGAAACCTCTGGATCCCATCAGTGAGCCAATTGACCTGATGCTCGATTCACTCCAGACATCGTTGATTGGTGTTTTTGCTTCCTGTGAATGTTATTTTGACGGAGCTTATGACAAATCGGCTGACCTTACTCCCATCATCAAAAGTGCATTAGAGGCTGAAGAAGCTGATGACCCGGGAAGTGCTATAGGTTATATTGCAACCATCGGGGCCAGCGTGCTCGCCGGCGCAGAACTTCCGGAAGATGCTTTGTCAGAGATTCCTTATGGCCTGGTGGCTGAGTGGTTAGATGGTATAGATTCCATTGCCGCTGCCATGCTGGGAGATGACAG
>JAKRWB010000180.1 GCA_022353185.1 ANME-2 cluster archaeon
CCAAACTTGATATCCGGATACCTCTGCTAACTCCGCGTATATTCAGGAACTATAAGAATCTTGAAGACTTGAATCCAGCGACATTTGGGTGCGCGAAAGTTGAATACAAGCAGTTTTCAGAAGAAGAAAAACGTGATATTGTTTTCAAAGATATAACCACAGGCGAAACCACTCATACGACTATACTTGATTCAGTTGTCATTACTGACTACCGCAATGCTATAGGATATTTCACTCAGGAAATTATGAAATACCTCAGTCTATTCAGTGGTTATGACATCCTATATGGCAAGGTAAAGGAATTCACACAACACTTCCTGTTTGATAAAGAAATTGAACTTGATGATCTAAACACAGTGAGAAATCTTTCTGAACTGGAAGCAACAAAGACAGTGATAGAAACTTTCAAGAAAAAGATTAACGATTTGACTGTGCAGGATAAAGGTAATGCTGAATTAAAGGATGATTATATAGAATTACATAAGACAAGACCATTCGTTGTCAAAGATCAGGGGTATATTGTACCACAAAAAAGTATTTTCAATAAAATTATAGGTGACAGTCATCTTGAGCTAGAGTTTGCCGCATTTCTTGAAGGTTGCAATGACATAATTTCATATGCTAAAAATTATTTTGCCGTGAATTTCCGTATCGATTATGTGAATGCTGATGGTAATATATCAAATTACTACCCAGATTTCATTGTTAAGAAATCTGAAAATGAGATTTATATTATTGAAACAAAAGGGCTGGAAGATCTGGATGTTCCATTAAAAATGAGCCGCTTAAAACAATGGTGCGAGGATATCAATCAATCACAAAAAGAAATAATGTTTGATTATGTATTTGTTGACGAAGAAAACTTCCAAAAATACACCCCATCTTCTTTTGAACAGCTTGTTAATACATTTGAAGAATACAAAAGTGAATAATTGCAGTAAAAAAAAATCAAATGGGACAGCGCGGATTCGAACCGCGGTCCAAGCGTCCCAAACGCTCGAGGATCGGCCAGGCTACCCTACTGTCCCACAATGAACTAATGCCTGAATATTGCCTTCTCTATACATTAATTGATTAAAAGCCTTTCCACTTAAAAGAACCTTGGCCTCATGGAAAGATACACAGGCAGTGGCAGACCCTTGTACGGCATCCCCGCAACCTCAGCCTGAACCCTTGCACTCAGGTCCCATGCCTTCATCTTCACCTGTTTTGGCTGCTTTGGCTGGCTCTCGGACCGTATGTTAACAGTCAGCTCCCCATTCCGGAACTCCTCATCGCCCAGCACGGCCACGTAGGGTATCCATTCACGTCCCGCATCCCGTATCTTCTTGCCCACGGTCTCGTCCCGGTCATCAATATCTGTCCGGCAGCCCAGCATCAGTGCAACCTCCTCAGCCGCCTCCCTGTGCCGCTCAGCCACCGGAATCACCCTGACCTGGGTGGGCGACAGCCATAACGGCAGCATGGGCACCCCGCCCGCCTCAGTCAGCATGTGGTTCTTCTCAAGCAGGGCGTAGATGATGCGCTCAATGGCGCCGCTGGGCGAGCAGTGCAGGATAGTGGGCTGCCTGGACTCCCCCTTCTGGTCGATATATTTGATATCATACCGCTCTGCATTCTCCACATCTATCTGCACAGTGGACAGTGCACTTGCCTTGTCCAGGGCATCAATGTAATTGAACTCGAACTTAAGCACGAAATAGAAGAACCTCTCATCCCACATCTCAATAATTACCGGCTTATCCACTACCCGGGCCAGTTCGGTAATGAACTCCTTATTCTCCTCATAGAAATCCCTGGTAAACCGTATGGCAACCTCGTAATCTTCCAGCCCCAGGCCCATAGCATCCAGCACGCTGATGCACATATCATACTGCCGTCCGAACTCCATGATGGCCTGTTCCATATCGGCAGCCAGCGTATGCATATCAGGCATGGTAAAGGCACGCAGGCGTCTCAGTCCCACCAGTTCCCCGCTCTGCTCCTTGCGGAAACTGTACCGGGTAAGCTCAATCATCTTCAGGGGCAAATCCCTGTATGAGATTGTCATGTCATGGTTCATGAGGAACTGGCCAAAACATGCAGCAAATCGCAAAAACAGGCTTTTCTTGTCAGCTTCAATGGAATACTGCCTGGCCGGAAAGCGGTCCAGGTATTTCTTTAGCGTGGGGTGGTTCATGTCGTACATTATTGGCGTCTCAACTTCCATGGCGCCCATGGCTGCAGAACGGTCCAGTACATAGGTCTCCAGCAGGCTCTTGATAAGCCGGCCCTTTGGATAGAACCGCATATTACCGCTGTCACTACCCGGCTCGTAATCCGCTATCTCCAGCCGCCTCATCAGTTCCACGTGTGGCGGAGTGCGGTCTACAGCCCGGCTTTTGGATACTTCGTAATCCCTGAACTTGCGCAGGTTATCGTGTCCGGTAAAATCAAAATCATCAAAAGAGTGCAATTCCCCGTCCGGGGTCAGGATATGCCAGTAGGACTTTGCTTTCTCTTCAGCCTTGATGGCCTCGCTTATCACTTCTTCCTTTCCGGCTGCAGTGGTTCCAGGGGCAGATACTGCTGATGAGGTTGCATGCGGAGTTGCTTCGCCCTCTACCCGGATGGTCCTTGAGAGTTCAGACAGGGGGTGACCCTTGCATTTGATCTCAAAGGATTTGTAGAACCCAAAAGGAGCCCGCTTGACATTGAATTCACCTTTTAGTGCAGCTTCAAGGTCCTTCAGGACTTTCACTGCCACTTTTGGTGATGACAGGGAACTGCTCAGGTGGGCATAGGGGTAGAGCATGATATTCTCTGCCTTGACCTGTGCTGCTACTTTCTTAATCTCGTCAACCGTTATTGTAACAGCTTTTTCAGGGTCGGACTCGTCCGCCTTTTCCACTGCGATAAAAACAGTAAGGGCTTCGTCCAGGCTGCCCTGGCGCATGTCATCTTCTATTTCTTCTGCCACCGGGGTCTTTTTCTTTACCTGGTATTCGATATGGTCTGAATGAATGAGTAGTATCTGCATAATATAGTCACCGATATTTTGGTAATTGATAATGCTGAGGTAAGATAAGGATTTTGTTTGAACAACATCAACATCTTTCAGCTACAAATTTTTCCGTCCCAGGTACACCCACTGGTCATATATCCCGTTCTCATCGGTATTATCAATGACCTCACCCCCAGCACCCAAACCGTCGAGTACTTCTTTCAAGATATCCATCTCCTCGCGCTTGTTCACCGTAAACAGCAGTGTCCCACCCGGCTTAACTACCTTCAGGGACTCAGCCATCATCGCGACCCAGATATCCTTATTGAAACTATAAATGGTACCAAGCATGAAACCAATAACAGCATCAAATGCCCCTTGATCAAAAAAATTAGTCAATCGTGTGGCATCCATCACAATAGTGCGCTCTGGTTTCAATACTTTGTGCTCCAGTCCCTGACAGATCTGGCAGCGGTCATAATCAGTGGTAAGCGGATAAATACCCAGTTTTTCCAGTGACAAAGTTGCCATACCGTTACCACAGCATATCTCCAGTACCCTGCCCGAGGCATCGAACTTATCACCCAGCTTTCTGAACAGCTCGTCCAACCGCTGTACCCTGATATCCAGATATACCATTCCATAGGTTTCAGTAGGCTTAACACATCCATCACATAACTGCCTCTTCACCAGGGCAATAGAATAATACTCCCGTAATGCAACTTTCAATTCCTTGGAAGATGTTTCCATTGAATTAATATCACCAGCAGACTGCAACAGATGTGATGCCAGAATGTCAAATTGTGCTGCAGCCGCAGATTGAATTCCGCTCTTTGACACCACATTGGTGAACACTGCCCAGAAGGACGGGTATTCCTCAGTCCCGGGATTATTGATTGCCAGGCAGATAGTATCCCCCGATTCATCCCGCACGGCCTTGACCTCATCGTCAACCCCGCCGGACTGTGCAATCTGTTCCATGAACCCCAGGGTCTGGTACAGGTCATTCAGGCTACTGTACCCTTCTTCAGGCATGAACAGGTTCTCCTCCTCATCCAGACCCAGCACCTGGTGAAGCAGCAAATCACTCAACCCTGTTAAAAAAAGGAAACCCAATGCTATTTATTCATCATCGGGTGCATCGAATTTATAACTGTCATCTCCCAGCATGGCAGCGGCAATGGAATCTATACCATCTAACCACTCAGCCACCAGGCCATAAGGAATCTCTG
>JAKRWB010000009.1 GCA_022353185.1 ANME-2 cluster archaeon
TATATTAATACGAATTTGCCTCAAACTTGATGAAATATTCACAAAACTGACGTCAAAACACCAAATTTTGATGTATACCTACAGTTTTTTAGCTGTTTTTTTGGTTCATTAGCTCTAAGCATAATGATTTTGGAAATTTTTTCAGTGAAATTTACTCAAAGATGGGTTAAATATATCATGCACGCAAGTGATCATAACGTTTGGTGGGTAACTAAAGTTTGAGTGGCGATGCAAAGCAGATTTAGGTCAAGGCAAGCCACATACCCATTTATACTAATGGCAACAGGATGTGATTTTATCTCGAGTGACTCATTGGGATATACGTAAGTTGTACATGCTCAATACTGGATGACTATCTGAAAGCCTGTCAGGTCTTTTATTCGTTGCATACCCAGCTGATTCACATTGTTTGCTAATTTGAAAACCTGGGTAAAGTGGCTCTCAAAAATGGGTCTAAGTGGGAGCCAATCCATGTCGGAATGCCCTTCGATGAAAACGCGATTCTCTTCTGACCAGTCTGTTAAGTCTAATAAGTGATTCACATTCAAGCCAATATTCTGAATTCAGCCGTTGAACTAATCGGGGTCTTTTGCACTCTTGTGAGACTAGGTAACGCTTTGTGAGCAAGGGTATTCCTCAAATCGTTTACAAACTTAATCTCAGGGCCTAACGCACCTAAAAGCTATTTGTAACGGTCGTTAAAAACGTCGTCGCTCAGAATTTCTTTAAGCGCATAGCTGCACTGTTTGATACCTGCTACTGATGAAAGGTAATTGACGAGAACCGTATATTGGGCCTCAAAAAGCAAGTGTACAAAAATTGGATCAGGATACTCTTCTTTGTATCCATATTTTTCGTAACGGTCCAGTATTGACATTAAAGCAATATAGTTTGTTTCAAGCACCATTCTCCAAATGTGCAAAGAGAATACAGCGTCCTTGGAGCGATTTACGAACTCTGGTGGATTTTGGCCTTGTGGCCCCGTGATATTAGCTTGCATGTGTTTACTCCTCACTTATCGCGATATGGGCTTAAGTCCGGCTTACTTTTAGATTCGCTGTTAATGTATAATTCGTTTATATCCGTATTGCTTTTTATATCCTTCCAATTTTGAAGCAGATACGAACTACTTCGTCTATCTGTCGTTATGGACGATTTCACTCACATATGGGGTTCATCCACTTATGCAAAAAGTATGCATCTTAAGACTTAACTCACTGCTTTAATAATCAATTCAATCTTTAGCTTAACACCCACCTTTCCCACGTTTAACCATAGATTTCTGATGAGATTTAATTAAAAATATCGCCGCATGTCCCTGTTTTTTCTATTTTTTTGTTGCTCAATATTGTGGTTTTTCAATAATTATTACGACCAACATTTTGCACTTTTAATCAGACTGATTTGATGCCCACTAATGGCGTTTCAAAGAGATAATTATAAATATATTCACGACCAATAGCTTTATCAACATAATAGCTGATTGATATGCCAAACATCATTGAATTGTTATTAAAGTCTTATAACCGTGGCACCGTCAAGGTAAATAATAAACTTCAATTAATATAAATACTTTGGATGTTGGCAAATCAACCACTTTATTATATTTAAGACTGGATACATATAAAAAAAGAACCACAATTATATAAACTAATCATCAAAGTGTTGAGAATTACGACCAACAAATAGCAGAAATTTCGGAGGAATGCAGCCATACGATTGGGGTTTTGATTTTTGGGTGGGAAACTTGGGTTAACAGGTATATTCAGAACCATAGAAGCACTTATTCCTTCTGCTATATACTGATTCCACACCTCTTATTGTTGACGATTATTCAAAAACAACGAATAAAAGATAAGACCCCTTTTGCACCTGTGCCGTGATGCTTCCGATTTCAATTGGGAGTCCGTGATGTTCCATTCAAATCCCACACCAACACCACCCAAATATCTCAGACGATATCCTGAACACCCCCGACTGAGCATCACATTCAATTCTTGTAAATTTTATCGTGAAAGCACTCCATCCTCAGTCTTCAAACAACTCATCAAGAGATTCCACTTTAATAAATCTGCCATTTTCAGTTTCCTTCAGTTGTTCAATAAACCCGTCATTTAAAGGAAGTTCGTCAACCGGATGCCAGTCTGTTTTTTCACAGAATTCCCAGTCTTCATCTGTCAACCTGCCGGTTAAAAGATATCTTTTAAATATTTCCTTCTTGAGAACTTCTTCCCTGTCAATAAACATGAGTTACCCGCACAATGCAAAAACCCTGAAATCATCACTCAAATATCTCAGGCACAATCCTGCGCGCCACTTCCCTATAAGCCGCGGCCAGGTCGCCCTTATCGAACCTGAACACATCCTTGTCCAGTGAATCCCCGGTCTCCTTATCCCACAACCGGCAAGTATCGCATGAAATCTCATCACCCAGCACTACCTCCGTACCCCTGCGCCCGAACTCAAGTTTGAAATCAGGCAACAGAAGTCCACGCTCATCCATGTAGGCTTTTAGTATCTCATTAATCTCAAGCGCAGTCCGGCGTATCCCTGTCAGTTCTTCCCTGGTTGCAAGCCCCAAGGCTACTGCAATATCCTCATTGAGCATGGGGTCATGGCGCGAATCGTCCTTATAATCCATCACAATTACAGGTTCATCCAGTACCTGTCCCTCCTCAAAAGGATACTTCCTGGTCATAGAACCCGCAGCAATATTGCGGACAATTACCTCAACCAGGATGATGTTAACGGTATCCACCAGCATCTCATTGCCAGCCACCATCTCCCTGTAATGAGTCTTGATGCCTTTTTCTTCCAGCAGTTCAAATAACTTTTTGGATATCTGGGCATTATAATACCCTTTTTTCGGCACTTCAGATTTCTTTTCCCCATCAAAAGCTGTGAGGCTGTCCCTGAAATCCATAATCAACAGATTCGGGTCTTCGG
The DNA here is from genome assembly GCA_022353185.1 of ANME-2 cluster archaeon. Taxonomy (GTDB): domain Archaea; phylum Halobacteriota; class Methanosarcinia; order Methanosarcinales; family Methanocomedenaceae; genus Methanocomedens_B. Next base: position 2,947 of record JAKRWB010000009.1, read on the forward strand.
TGTGGTAAATAGTCTTTGCCTTTCCTGAATACAACTCGTCTGTCTTTTTCATTTAATCATCCTCCCGGGAGAAAATAATTGATGTGCATAAAACCATATAAAACCATATAATACTACCCATCGACTTCTCCCATCACATACCTGACAATATCAACAGTGACGTCAATGTCGCATGCTTCAAAGATACCCCTGCCTGAAGGCGTACCGTTTACCTCAAGAATACTCAACCCTTCCTCCCCTTCTATCAGGTCCACTCCGGCATACACCGCACCCACCGCCCTGGCCGCACCGCATGCCAGCTCCTCAATTTCAGGTGATAGTGGGCAATGCCGGGGTGCTCCACCCTGTGATAAATTGTTTATCCATGAACCAGGAAGGGCATTTCGGTATATTGCTCCTGACACCTGCCCGTCCACCACAAATACCCTGATATCCCGTCCCGGATTCGGTATATACTGTTGCAGGTACAACACCCCCCTGCGCTCCAGGTGCTTTATTAGCCGTATTTTGGAACTTTCATCGTCCACCACGCAATGTATATCCAGGCCCTTAAACCCAAATATGGGTTTAATCACAGCCCTCCCCCATTCCCTGAGAACATTAACAGCTGTGTCAAAGTCAGAAGTGAGAATAGTGTCGGGAGTGGATAGACCCTGTTGCTTGAACAGGTACGATGACATGTGTTTATTGGCTGCCGTCTGTATTGCCAGGGGCGGATTTACGATCTTAATCCCCTGTTCATCCAGGTTGCACAGTACATCGAACCGGTAGGACATACCCTCAGTATCGTCGCCACCCCCACCAACATCCCGCACAATGACCGCATCCAGCGACCTGAAGTCCATGTCCCCTGCGACCAGTTCAGTCTCCCCCAGCATTCGGGTGGTAACATCATGCAACCTGAACACAAAAGGCGACCCACCTGCCCTGGTCACTGCCTCATACAATGCACGGGCAGTCCAATCCTGCGAGTCGGTAACTGCTATGCCAATATGTTTCACTCTAACAGTCCCCCTATCTCGACCGGGCTTATGTCCAATTCTTCCAGCACCCACGCCTGGATATTCACCACATCATTTACTGCATCAATAATAGTACCGTCCGAAGTGGCCACGAACTTCCCGCAATGCTTGAGGTCATAATCAACGTGCCTGGAAGTCCTGGCATTGCCCACAAGGCCAGCCTTTCCCATCCTGTCACTCACCCATTTTGCCAGCTCCCCGCTCTTGCTTATCTGGCTGTCGAACAGGAACTCCACAATACCAGGTGCACAATGTAACAGCTGCCCGAGTATGGAATCCAACGCCCTTAATGTCACATCCGAGCACCGATAATTCCTGAACACACCCCTGGTATCCCTGATAAACCCGTCATCACAAAGGTAGACCAGCTCACCTTTTAGTGCGGATTCCACGCCTATAAGTACATTATAACCATCCACCCAAATTTCTTTACCAGCCAATTCGTTACATTCAATGGCCCTGTTTTTCCGTGCATGAGCCATATCTTCAGTGTAGATGACCCGGCCAAACACATGGCGGGTATTGATATCCAGCCTGTAATGGTTGCACACATAAGTAATGGCCCCCGCTCTTGGATACCCCCTTTCAAGCAGGTATCTTATATCACCTACAGCCATATCCTCAACAGGAATATTAGCCATGGCCATCTCCTCCCCAGGCATGGTCAATACTCCATTTTGAACCTCAAAATTGCAGCGATTCCGCCCAGACCGTGCAACCTGTGTCCTGGCTCAAACTCGGTACTGAACACCACCACTTTGCCCCGGCTGTGTTCAATGCTAAGGATGAATACATCAATATTTTCACCTTTTTCCCGTCCCTCCCTGAGCAGTTCATCAGTGATAAGCAGCGTACCCACCGCACCCATATCCCTGGCCTGGCTCACCGCATCCCACCCATATGCTACGGCCCCGTCGGTTGCGATGCGCTCCATCAGCTCTTCCATGAGCATTGCCTCCCTGGCTATCCTGGATTCTTCCACTATCCTGTCAACAGCACCCCTTCGCAATACTTCCTGGTAACCGGAAACGCCTATTGTTATCGTATCCTCGGTCCGGGCCCTGGCTGCAAGTTCGGGTTTGTGTGTCACCAGGGTCTTCATGAAATCGTCTTTCGTAAATCCTGGCCCGGCCACGATAACTGCCTCGCTCCCGCCCGCAGCCTGTTCAAGCTGGGCAATAACCTGGGCAAAAAAGTCTTCCCTGTGGCTTGATTCCCCTTTACCCGACCCGGTCTTGACTTGAGAATAATTCTCAACCCCGAACTGTCTAACAAGTCCGATGGACGCTTCCCCTTCTTCAATTGTCAGTATGACCACCCTAGGACGTTTTGCTGCGGCTTCAGCCTCCTTGATTCGCTCAAGCTGGTCATTCTTCCAGGTCTTTGTCACAGACAGGTTCGTACCTTCTTCAATGTTCAGGGTATGGTATGCGCTTACATCCTGCCCGCTTTCGATCACGCCATGCAAGCGCAGCCGGTTTGAGAATTTATGGAATTCGATGTTTTCTATGCGTACTCCCAGACGCATGGGTTTTTTTTCGACTTTTTCAGGTCTAAGCTTATCGGTGGCTCCTTCCACCCGTCGCTTTGTAAGAGCAAATACCAAATCGCCAGGCTCAACAATATATTTCAAGTGCCACAGGTCGTCAAGGGATTCCGGCGTCAGGGCAATCTCACCTTCCCTGCCTTTCAGGTTCTTTTTGGTTACTCTCATCCAAAACCTATAGTGTACTGGTAGGTTATGTTATTTGCTGTTAGGATTTTCAAAAATAAAGGACACAATATTATTTGACAACATTTACAACCGTTTTATCAAAGCTGTTTATTTACATCGGTATATTTATTGAAGTTTATTTACTGCAGTTTACTTATCGTTACATCCACGCAGCTTTTCAGAATCTCCTGCACGTCCCCACCTTCCACATCCAGCCCGGCAGCCCCGTCATGTCCGCCACCTTTCCCGTGGAATTGTTTGCTGACCTCATCCAATATCTGGCCAAGGTTTACCCCTGCATCAATGGCATTGCGCCTTGCTCTGCCGCTAATTCTGACAATACCATCTTTTTCAGCACCCACAAATGAAACATCGGCACCTACATGTGTCAATATACCGGCCGCTGTTCCTCCAAAAGAACTTATTGTACTGGTAACGATGAGCCAGTTACCCGTACGATGTACTTGTGCCCTAATTGCTGCTTTTAGTAAGGCTATCCTCATGCTGATATCCTGTGGGGTGGATGCAAGCAGGTCTACCACTTCACCGTATTCCACACCACTAACCTCGATAATTTCTGCAAGTGTCCTGAACGAATCAGGGTTTGCATATTTGAAATTACCTGTGTCAGTAATGATACCAGCTATAAGCGCCATGGCAGATTTCCTCATAACAGGAGCTTCCATAAACTTGAGGATATCAAAAACAATCTCTGCAGTAGAACTGGCTGTGCGATGCAGGTAGAACTCGGCCCCGTCTTTAATAGCACACGTGGAATGATGGTCTATCACTGCATATTCTGCCAGTTCTATTCCATTCAACTGGGCCAGCGTACTGGTATCCACAACCACAGTAAGGTCATAGTCTAAAGGGTTGGGCATTTCAATAGCTTCAATTTCCAGTGTTTTGATCAGCGTATTAGCTACCCGGTTGCAACCATCGACTATTCCAACTGCGCCACCCAGAGATTGGGCTAATGTATAGGCACTGCCAACCGCATCAGGGTCAGCGTTGCGGTGGCAAAGAAATAAGATATTATTATAATCCAGGAGCCGGTTGTAAAAACCGGACTCGTCAACTTCCATGGCTCGTATGCCCTCGGTACAGGCACTTATTCGGCATTCATTGTTGGCGTGCCAACAGATGTCTTCAACTGGTCCTGTAATTGGGTGAATCGCTTGTGGATTCGTTCTTCCTGTCGGGTTATGGTCTGAAGTCTGAGGTCCAGGGTCTCTTTCTTTTCCTTTAGTTCCTCAGTGGTTTTTACCATATCAGTTTTAATCATCAGGTTGCCGATATTCTTAAAGACCGGAACATCATTTTCAAGTTTTCCAAGTTCTTCAAGTGCCATATCAGATTCTTTCAACATGATCTCAAGCTGATTTTTTTGCTGCGCCAGAACCTGTGCTTGCTGCTGTACCTGCTGTATTTGTGCAATCTGGTTTTGGACTTGTGGGGGTAATTCTCCGCTCATCGTAATTCACACTCGGTTGTTTAATTTGATTTCAACACGGCACAATACTACTTCTATTTTTCTATTGCCCCACTCATATCAACTGCTATCTTTATCAACCGTAGCCATCCATTAAGTGCCGCTCTCATGGAGACCAGGTCGTAAGAGTTTATCTTAAGAATTAGTTCACTACCCTGAATGGTAAGCTGTGAACTGGTGCGTTGATGGGATGCACCCAGTTCAGGTAAAAGGGATTGAAAAATCACATCAATGTCATTAGACATTTCAAAAACGAATTCTGATTCGACTTCCATAATTGACTCCCTTATGCAAAATCGAACAGGGGAGATGACAAAAGGAATTGTAGAAGATATACTATCCTCTACTTTCCTATCAGGTAGGGGCTGACTTAAACCGCTTCTACCTTTTTGATAAGGGTCGGTCTCTCTTTTATCAGTATCCTGTGCCCGCAGTAATGGCAGCGGATACCCATTACTTCGTAGTCTATCTCCACCGAATGCTTACACCTTGTACATATATATCCCATTTGACATCACTCCAGGATTGGCCTAAAATGTAGTTTCATCTTAAGTAGTATCTTATTCCAGACTAACGGTTTATTCATTAGTAGTGATGTATTGAGTTGCTGGTTCCAACTCCATTTCGTCGGTTTCAGGTTCCAGATCCTCATAGAATATATCAGTCTCCATAGCCTTCTTAACAGACCGGGTTACTGCAAGACCCATGGACGTATTTGGTACATAAGTACCACCAGTGAAAGTATAGTCACACTTTTTGCAGTTCCAAATGCCTGTATCAGTGCGACGTATAGTCATAAGCCCGCACTTTGGACACTTGTAATCCTGTCTCATGCGTTCTTCAATATTTGCTACCAGTTTTCGGACCTTCCTACCGTAACGGACACCGAACCTGCCTGCTGAACGGGTTTTATGACCTTTTCTAGTATATTTCTTTGCCATGAATTAAATCTCCAGGAATTTTTCTCTAATCTCCTGCGCTTTTTTGCAGGATATATCTACTATATAATTTATCTGATCAACTGTAAGCGATCCATTTCCGCTTTTTTGCATGCCTGCTATGGCACCTTCCTGGTTGGAAATGACGGTCAGCTTGCAATCTGCAACCCGTTCCTCTTCCATGGACGGGTCAAATACAATCCCGCCACCAATATCCACTGCCGTCACTGACACCGGTATATCTCTCATGGGTAGAGGCATATCTTCGCCAATACCATAGCGCTCACCAGGTATCTTGGCTGTCAGTAGTGCTGCAATTGCACCCAGTGAAGCTGCATCCATGAGGTTTCCGCAGTCATCCAGTACATGGATATCAATGAAGACCATCCAGACTTGCTCTCCCTCTTTAATGCACAACTTCTTTAAATCTATTGCGCCTGATTCACGGACACCCCTGTCAGTCACCCTGGCAAGTTCAATAGCGTTCTCCCTTGGGGGACCGGATTCAAATTCAGGGGATGCGAGAGGTATCAGCTCCATGCTGGTGATAATAACACCCACATCAGGACTGTCTGGGAACGGTGTTCCTGGTTGTATCTTCACACCGGCAATTATCTTGGTATCGCCGATCTCCACCCGTGCCGAACCTTCAGCTTTATCGATAACACCTGTCTCAATGAAAATGTTCCTTGTCTCTTCAGGTTTACGACCATCGAGTCTCTCGCCTTTTAACATTAGACGGATTAATTGGTCTTTCTGTATTATTGATACGACCTGTTTATTCATGGAAATCATCCTCCTCTGTTTCAGGTTCCTCAACTGTTTCTTCAACTATTTCCTCATCCGTTTCCTCGTCTTCTTCTTCGGGGGCGTTTTCCTTTATTTCAGGTTCTTCTTCATCAGTTTCGCCGGTAACCTCTTCGTCTACTTCGTATACTTCTTCAGTCCCGGTAGTAACATCCTCTGAAGCTTCGTTTTCCTCAGCAGTTATAACCTCTTCCACAGATGGTGCTTCAGTTTCGTCTTCATTCGCGCCCTGCATCTTGGCATAGTGATCTATCAGTGCCTGTCTTTGTACTTCATACACCTGACGGCACCCTTCCTGTGCCATTATCAGGCCGGCTTTCAGCTCTTCAGGTGTGAGATTCCCATCCATCTGTAACAGGGTTATCTTTCCATCCTGTGTCATTGCAATGGGAACATCAGCCTGTCCGTAATTGTCCTCATCTTTGTTCAGGTCCAATACAAGAGTATCGTCAACTTTTCCAAATGCACATGCACTGACCAAACCCCGCATGGGGATACCTGCATCAGCCAGGGCAACAGATGCTGCGTTAAGGGCAGCTGTTCTGGTCCCTGCATCCGCCTGCAACACTTCAACAAAAATATCGATTGCGGATTTTGGGAAATATTCAGTGAAAACCTGGTCTTCAAGTGCTTCCCGGCTAACCTTTGATACTTCAGTACTCCGCCGGTCAGGTCCGGGCCGTTTTCTGTCTTCAACTGAGAACGAGGCCATATTGTACTTATATCTCACAATGGCCCTGGTTGATTCCTGTTGATGCCTGGGATGTACTTCCCTGGGCCCATAAACTGCTGCAATTACCTTGTTCTTACCGAATTCAAGATAACATGAACCATCCGCTCTCGCCAGTACACCAACTTCAATTTTAATATCACGTATCTGGTCGAGTTTTCTACCGTCAAGACGTAAACCATTCTCGTCTATGAACTTTTCTGGTTTGTCGCTCATTTCATCATTCCTCTCTTTTGTAAATATAATTTATTCAGTCCAGGAGTTCATTCAAAATATCCGGACTTTCTGGCTCTTCTTTTTTCTCTTTCACTTCCCCTTTCAACAGCCTGCCAATACGTTCTGTAAGTCCTTGCTTGTGGGCTTCGTGCACAATGATGTTTATGGCATCCAATGCCCTGGCCATACCTTTATCCTTACCAGTCACCCAGATAACTCCATTCTGCCCCACAAAGATATTACAATTAGTTTCTTTTTTCAACATGGAGATCATGGAACCCCCTCTTCCAATCACCCTTGGCACTTTCACAGGTGATATCTCCATAAGTATTCCGTTTTTGATAACCATTGATCTGTTATTGCGCATGGTGAGGTCCACCTTCATGGAAGGCGTGAGTTCCTTTACCAGGACCATAACTGAGTCTCCTACTGTCAGGTACTTGCTCATGTCACTGGAATCAATTCGTCTTGGATATTCAGAATAATTGAGCCAACCCTCGTAGGGTGACTTGATATCCAATATCCAGTTTGAGAAGGTAACTGATTTGACCGTGCCTATGATTACATCTCCACTCAATGGGATATACAATCCCGATAACGGAACAACTCGTACTTTACCTTTATCACTGGCAACTCCATACAATTTCGCATAAATTTTTCCATCTCGCACATAGGTCCCATCACCTGCTTTTTGCACATCATCAGACAAAAAATCGCCAGGAACTACTACTTTTTTATTCATTTTAACCTCAAATCAACATTATGACATTATTCCTATAATCACTTCAAAACACGTATTTCAGCAGTTCCCTTTGTTAAATGATTGACCAAACCAAACAAATCGTCTTGCATACCTGCAGGAATGGTGACCACGCCGATCCAACTCCCATCCTTTTGCCACTCTTCTTTACTTAAAGTCCCGAATTTTGATATGGCTCCATAAGCCTTTGGAGCATAATCCTTATCGATCCTGACTGCAACATTGACTTCCTCAAACCGAATCGGTATGATGGGGCGAATCGCCTTCATCACGGTCGTTACCTGTTCATCCACACTCTTCAAGGGGTCAATATGTACACCTGCTTCTTCCATCGCACGCTCTATCCTGTTCGGCGGATGTGGAGTCCTGGTCTGCGGGTTGATAGCATTGGCCGCAATAAAAGTGATTATTCTCCGTTTTTTCTCTTCAAGTATAGCTTTGCGCTGTTCAGTGGTCAGATGTATCTCACCGTGCAGGATAATATGCTTAGCAATTTCAAATACATTTTGTGTTTCGAATGTGTTCTCGATATCCTGTTCTGCCGGTCGGTCTCCCCGGCTGGCATTTTCGAACACATCTTCCACTGCCAGTATTTTTTCAATATCGATATCTTCACCGCGTTTTAAGGAAAACGCTCCGTCAGGATCTACATATACCTCGTACTGCTTGCCCCCTTTCTTTAATCTGGCAATTACAGCATCGTCTAGTGTGACCATTTTCAACACATCTAAAAATATTAGGTTTATTTATTCCTCTGTATCTTCATCCGGGGATTTGACATCCTCATTCTTTGATTCTTCACCAGAATCATCATCGCCAGAATGGGAATCCAATACTCTCTGGACATAATCGGCAACTTCCTGGGGTTCAAGTTTCTTGAACTGCTTTGATTTCAGTTCTACAACACCAATTTCTATGGTAGATGCATTGAACCTTCCTTCAGTGGTATTGTGCAGTGCCTCCAGGCCCAGTAATATGGCATCTTCCAGTTTGATGTCATCAGAATATTTTTCCTCAAAAACTTCCATTACCTCTGCCCGGCCTGCACCAATCCCGGTGGCTTTGTATTCCAACAGTGCACCGCTGGGGTCGGTCTCGAACAGCCTTGCTTCGCTATCCTCAACACCGGCTATCAGAAGAGCAGTGCCGAAAGGTCTTACACCGCCATACTGGGTATAAGTCTGTTTGAAATCGCAAATTTTCTTAGACAAGACCTCTACCCCTATGGGTTCGTCATAAGATACTTTGTTAACCTGTGCTTCTACCCTCGCCCTGTCTATCAGGGCCCTTGCATCGGCCACTAAACCTGAAGTAGCAGCTCCCATGTGGTCATCTATCTGGAATATCTTTTCAATGGATTCGGCCACCAGCAGTTTGCTGGTCACGCGTTTATCCACAAGCAATGCAACGCCGTCAACGGCTTTTACCCCCACGGCAGTGGTGCCCCGCTTAACAGCTTCGCGGGCATATTCAACCTGGAATAATCTTCCGTCAGGACTAAACACTGTGATAGCCCTATCATAGCCCATTTGTGGTGCCATCTGCATAATTAATCAATCTCCTTGTCTGTTAAATCAAAAACCGTTATACCTAAATATCTGGTACCTGAATTATTTAGTGTATTTTCATAGTGAGGGCTGTCCGGCAATATATCCATTTCGTTGTTAACTCTGCGGACTATCTTGCCTGAAATCGCCATGTTGGCTATGAAAAACTCACATTCATCCAATTCTGCGGTTCTTTCTCTTTCTGGTTCGACCTGTTTAATGTCCTTGATTAGTAAATAGTTTTGGGTTGTTGCGCGTACTGTGCCCGAAACCCCCAGCACTTTTATCCTCACGCACAGACCTTTAATGGATGAAATTGATGCCATTACACCCCTTACCTCCCAGACTTTGGTTGCAGCACATTGCATAATGCCGCTATACTCGTCAAAAGCCAGCAGGCGCATGCCCAGTTCACTGCTGCCCACATCACCCACAAGCGCTGTTGCCGCAAAGTTCAATTCATGTATCAGGTCGTGTCTGGATATTTTGTCTTCAGCTGCCAGTGAAAAAGCCAAATAACGTTTTGATTCCCGCAGGGTCGGAGGTAATATCTTCATTCCACTACCTCCACGCCTTCCATGATGCGGTTGCTGTCTGTATTACGCCTGGTGATACCCTGCGGCACCATCGAGAGTGCAAGTAGTGCTTCATCCTGTGTCATACCAAAGAACATGGCCAGTGCCATCATTTCCCTTGGACTGCGCAGGTCGTAGTGGGACCTGGCATTACTGGTGATGACCATGGGAACATTATATTTCCTGGCCAGCATGAGGTTTTGCCGCATGGCAGCGAGAGCTTTTATCCTGCTGCCGCCTCTTTGCATTATCAATGCATCCATGTTGAAATCCACGGCAACACCATTATCTGCGGCTTCCTTTGCAAGCACATGATTCAAGGGTTTTCCTTGCGCTGTGGGATGGGCCAGGATGTCTACTTTTCCGTTCTCAACTGCAGCGCGATTGATGTCTTCATTTCCCCCACCGATAATGATAATATCCACCATCCCCCTCAACCTGCTGACTTCTTTTGTGAGTTTCTCCACTTTTTCCACCTGAATCTCGATGCCCGTGTATATCTCAAAGTCGTTGAGAGCGGGCAAGGGAATGTCATGTTTGTGGAGAGTGTTGGTTTTATTGAAAGAGGTCAGGCAAATTCCAGAATATCCCATGTAATTTGCTTCCAGCACCAGTCTGGACGGGGAATCTGCACAGTCGGGTAGGGAGTGAATATTTAAGTCGTAGAATCTTGATTGTTTTAATACACCCATTGTCAATCCTCCTTTTCGAACATTTCCCGGGCCGCTTCAATTCCAGCCTCGCGCCTGGCCGGATATGCTTCAATCTTCATTCTCAAATGCACTGCATCTGATGAGCTGGTAATTACCAATCTGCCCTGGTATGCTTCCTGTTTATCAAACCTTATGAACAGGTTACAATTATCGTCTATCCGCTGTGGCAATTCATTGATGAGCCTCTCTATGCCGGCAGCTCCCAGGTTGTGCCTGATATAGTCTATTATATACTGGCAGTCTTTTTTCTTTTTCACTTCGGCTTCCATTACTATAATGGGATTACCGTGATAACCTTCAGCAACGGTTTCGTGGACTATGTCAGAGCTATCCTTTTCTTCATCCGGTGATAGGATGAATAAATCCAGGGCTGACCTGACCTTTACTGGGTCTTCCGTTGCCTGGGCAGTGGTTCGCAGTGCGATATAATGCATCATGCCTGAAGCTAATTGATGCTAAAACATACAAAAATCCTCCCTTGAGGAGGATTTTCTAATGTATATATTATGCAATCCATAATATACAAAAAAATTAAAGGATGTGAGGTGGTTTACCTCACTTTCCAAGATTACCCCGGGACCTGATACTTGGTCTTGTCTTTTCAGTACCATTACCCCGTTTGCGCTGACCGCGACCTTTGACTCCGGCACTGGTCTTACCCCTGAATACCCTGCCTTTCTGGACTGGTTCGCACAGCCAGTTCAGGTTCGGGTCGCTCTTTATGACGGGGTGGCTGATATCAACCAGGATGATTTCGTACCATTTGTGTTTGCCGTCTTCGCCAACCCAGTACGAGTTTAATACCTGCAAGTTAGGGAATCTGCGTGCAGCTCTCTCTTCTGCCATGCGCTGGATGCTCTTGCCACGGGTTATTTTTCTCATACCCATGCGTTTGGACCTGCGGCCCCTGATGTATCGAGCCTTGCGGGCACCGCCGCGCCTGATGCTTACCCTTGCCATGACGATACCCTGTTTGGCTTTATAGCCAAGACCCCGGGCGCGGTCAAGACGGGTTGGTTTATCGATTCTCTGTACTGCTGCTTCACGTCTCCATTCCTGAAGCCTGTGCCATCTCAGTTCGTGTACATAGGTCTCATCAGGATTTTTCCAGGCGTCCCTAATATAACCATACATTGATTTTGCCATGTTTCGTTATCTCCAAATAGTTGTCCAAGGTTTCACGGTTCAGCCCCTCCTGGGGCCACATCCCTGCGGGACGTATCCCGCCAATGAAACTGGCATTTTTAGTGGAGGTTATAGATACGTTAATGGGTAATAAAGGTTGGGGGTGGAAGTGCTGTGGGACAAAAATATATATTTTATTTGCAGAGGTAACAGCCTTCGTCTTCTCAATGTATTCTCGCCGCCCCCTCTCGCCTTCACTTTGCCCAGGTGCCTGTCCCAATCTGCTCCACCCTTGATTCGTTTTTTCTAACGCTTGCGGTTGGTTTCTGCAGGGTGTGCAGGGTAATTTTTATAGGGGGTCAACAATCAGTCAAAACTGAAAGTTGATGGTAAAAAAGGTCTAAGTTTTATTGGCATATTTGTACTATATCAAGTGAGATTCTTGACTTTAAACCGCAGCAATCATAGAACATTTTTTATACTCAAAAAACATAATTCATAGCAAAACCGCATTTTAGGGTGGTAGCTATGGAAACGGAGAAACTCGATTTATCGCAAAAGATTGAAAGTAGGCTTGAGATGATCCATGCTCATACAAAACATGGGAAAACAGTCCGATGTGTCATCAAAGAGTTCAATGTATCCGTTGGCACCTACTATTACTGGTACCATCGATATGAGGCGGAGGGAATTTTAGGCCTATTCGATTCCAAAAAGGGTCCAAAAACCCCACATAATAAAACCAGCGACATTGTCACATCCAATGTCATCGAGATCGCCGATTGTCATCCAAACATAGATACACCAGAAATAATAGAAATCCTCGATTGTCCATCGCAACAAAAACCATCAGTCGCCACTGTACAGCGGATCTTGCGGTCAAAAGGGATGAATCGACCCAGGGGACGACGTTCAAAAAAAACGATGGAGAAAAAGAGAACAAAAATTCAAACGCAGAAAAAGTGTTAAAATAATAGAGAAGAAGCATGAAAGATTTAATGTCTACACAAACCCTCTAACGAATCCTCAGAGAAATCCAAATGTAGATCCTAAG
>JAKRWB010000181.1 GCA_022353185.1 ANME-2 cluster archaeon
AACACCAGCATATTTGTATAACAATATCAAGGAACAGATTTATAGAAATTGCGGTAGAAATCAGTAGACGGCTTTACCCAATTTCATCTATGTCTTACGCTAATTAAGCGGGTGAAAATCCATGTTTAACGATTCTAATTGTTGTGCAATTGTTTCTGGATTCATGTGAATCATTTACCCAATAATTAATTTTCATTCCGTTATTTTAAAATATATAATAATAGTCCAATCATATATTTTTTTCTATTTAGTCAGAATTATTAACCAAACAGGAGATGTTAATTGTCAAATACTCACAAACAATGAGATTACGATTCAACATTCAAAATAATAATGTTTTCAAATTACCATTAGATTTGAAGTGGATACCATAATCTTATAGATTATATCCTACGTAGAAAACACCGGAAGACATTTCTCAGACTGAATTCCCCAGCGACACCGGGACCAAACGACGAATTCCCTTCACAGGCAGCACTGCGCTGTGTATAGCTGCTGCGGCGTGGTTAGTCAATCGAAAAATGAAGTATCACAAATAAATAAAGCGGGGCTGTCACAACTTCAATACCTACGCATCCCTTTCAACGTTTGATGCAATGTAATTTTCACTTCAGCAGTAAATGTATACATACGCACGCAAAGACGCATGCACTTGAAAAATCGACATCCATTCACGTTCGGCATCGGCGGACAGCGCGCGCTTTTAAGCAGTAGCAGCGCCAGTATTTTGAATCCATTTGAACCTCTGCTGCCCCACGTCTATTTTTGATTGGAGATCAGGTATAACCTGATGTACTCCAGGTAAATCCGACCGGAGAGCGGATTTACTTGTTTGATAGATACATCGATGCAATGGCAAAACAAATACTACTAAACAAACTCCTTCTCTTCTACTTTGCAATCGTCCGGACTCGTGGAATGGGAAAAATGTTTGGTTTGTGAAACTGAATTGATGTGGAACTTTAAAGAAACATCACATCCATATGTTCACATTGATTGTGTTTTTTGGCTGTGTGTAGGTAATTGTGCCCATATAACTTATATTTATGTTCATAAATAGTCTTGAACTACCAAAAAACGTGATTATTATGTTCAAGGCTATACTAACAATTCTGATATGGATCATGATCGCCGGTATTGCATCTGCGGTTCAGGATCCATTCCTGGTTTATGGATATGTAAAATACGATAACGGCAGCGTGGTCGATGGTGCCACTATTAATATTTCAGTGCCTGAACAGGCATTAGCTGAAACGACAAACAGTAAGGGTAAGTATATAGGAGTATTTGACAGGTATCAGGATGGTGATGAAATAATAGTAACAACCGTTAAAGGCTTGTACACAGGCAGCGCCGCAGACATACTGGATAAATCTTCAGGTGGACTGATGATAAATGTTACCATGCAGGATACCGCAGCGCCTCGCTCGATAACCAGCCTTCAAAGCACGACCGGGAATTTCTGGATAAACTGGACATGGACCAACCCTGACGACAGTGATTTTGGTTATTCGGAGGTCTATATAGACAATGTCCGGACAGCAAATGTCTCAGATACTTACTACAACGGTTCATACTCCGCCCATTCGATAAAAACGATTTCTATAAAGACCGTTGACCTCAATGGCAATGTAAACAATTCCTGGATGAATCAAACCACAGCGATTCCCAACAACCCTGTATTGCTCACAAATATCTCTTCACCCATAACAATAGCCGAAGGTCAGACTGCGTATATAGATGCAGATGCCATTGATGCCGACGGCGACAGACTGACATATTCTGCCTCCGGTTTGCCGGCAGGCGCGAGCTTTAACACCGCATCAGGAGCATTCTCATGGAC
>JAKRWB010000182.1 GCA_022353185.1 ANME-2 cluster archaeon
ATATTGTATATCAAATACAAACAACATTTAGCCTGTCTGGACTAATAATTTCAAAAATAAAAAGAATTCCATTGATATACGAAGTAAATTCACTTCTTGAATACGAAAAAGAAAAAACTTTTTTTAATAGTATAATAATTAAAATTGCTAAATTTACTGAAAAACAAACTGTTAAACAAGCCAGTAAAATTACGGTAGTAACTCCAGAACTCAAACAAATCTTTCACGATGAGTATAAAATTCCTTTACACAAAATTGATGTTGTTCCCAACGGTGCAGATATAGATTTATTTTATCCTATGGATAAATTAAAATGCAGAGAAGAGTTAAATTTAGCTCAAAATAAGTTTATTGTTTGTTTTGTTGGCGGTCTGGGGATGGGGTGTGGGGCAAAAAATATAGTCGAGGCGGCACCTTATATTCTTGAACAAGTTCCAAACACACATTTCTTAATAGTTGGTGATGGACCGTATAGGGCAATAATGGAAGAAAAAATTAAATCTTTAAGTTTACGAGACAATTTTATTTTTATTGGCGCAGTGCCTCATGAAGTTGTTCCGAAATACATAAATGCGAGTGATATATGTATTGCGTTATTCACAGGAGAAAGAATAAAAGAAGTTGGTGGTGGATCTACTATCAAACTTTATGAGTATATGGCATGTAGTAAACCAGTCATTGGAACCTTGGGGCTTTCTACTTTTGAAATACTCACAAAATATAAATCAGGAATTATAACAAACTCAGAAAACTCTCAAGATATATCAAAATCTATACTTTATTTATTAGAAAACGAAAAGTTCCGAGAAGATTTAGGAATAAATGGAAGACAATTAGTTGAAACTAAATATAATTGGGATGTTATCACAGAACAAGTTGCCAGAATTTGTGAAGAAGGGATGAAAAATGGATAAAGAAAAAAAAAACAGCCTTAACTTCGTTTGGAGGAGAGCTACATAACGTTATAATTAAATTGCTCGACAATGAAAAAAAAGGAAGATTATTAGACGCCCCTGCCGGAGAAGGTGCATTATGTAAAAAATTGAAAAACAAAGAATTCGATGTTTATGCTTGTGATATAGACCCTTCACAGTTTAAACTAAAGGATATCGAATGCATGAAAGTGGATTTAAATGAACCTTTACCTTTACCATATCAATCCTCGAGTTTTGATTATATTACCTGTGTTGAGGGATTAGAACATATAGAAAATCCCTGGAACGTTATACGTGAATTTTCAAGGGTGCTCAAGAAGGGAGGGAAATTAATAATTACTACACCTAATGTGGCTTCTCTT
>JAKRWB010000183.1 GCA_022353185.1 ANME-2 cluster archaeon
ATAATTATTGAGTAAGACTCAAATGAACAGAGGGAAAAATGAATAAAAACCAAAGAAATGGCGTTATAGATGTCGGTGGTTTGCAATTTAGATTAGTGGACGATATTTCCATTAGCGATATTAAATCAATAGAAGATTTCAAAAAATTAAATAAAAAAATTGAAAGACGGATTAGTTACTATAGGTTAGATGCATTACTCAAAATAATACATGACTTTTTTTTATCAGATGTTGGAAAAAAATATCCCGCATTCATTCCCGCGATGATAACAAAATATGCTATACTTAATTCAAATATGCACAGCGGTTGGTCTCATATGTGGGATGATGATTTAATTCCTATTATGAAAATGGTTACAGATTGTTCAGTATATGACTCTGATTTTGATTTATCAAATAAGTCTTTGGAAGAAAAAGAGGAAAATTCGGCATCTTTTTTGCTTAGAAAAATAGGAAGTCAATCAAGATTGGATCCTCAAGTTCGGTTAGGTGGTACCATTTATTTTTATGAGGAAATGGTGAAGGATAAAAATGCACCACCTTTTATTAAAAAACTTGTGAATTCTCAATTTGAAAAATTATTTGGAGTATCGATTTTTGATTTTCTAAAAATAGGATTCCTTTTGTTTGCAGGTTCTTCAAATTCTGCAAATAAAGGAGGATTAACAGGGGAATATTTTGAAAAGGCCAGAAAACAGGGCATTTCAATACCAAACAATGAGGTAGTAAACAACTGCCTTAAACAAATTGCATGTGATCAATATCAATTTAGAAATATTTGCATAGTAAGTAAATCAAAAGAAGACTATTGTAAATTATATGAAAGAAATCCTTTATTGGAATATCCAATAATTCGGCTTTGGAATCCCAGTAATCAAAATAATCCCAAAGATGATAAATTTATAGAGCCAATCCCAAATCTGCTAATTTCTCGGCTGACAACAGGGTTGTACTATCAATTATATAATATGAATGAAGATGAAAAAAATAAATTTTCTCAGGAGTTTGGCAAGTTATTTGAATCATATACTGGAGTATTGTTAAGATGGTATAAATTACCTGATAAAATCCTATCTGCTGATGAAATAAAAATGCATATTCCAAGATATAAAAAGAAGAACATAAAGATTCCTGATTGGATAATTTTTTGTGAGGAAGGAGTAATTCTTATTGAATGCAAAGCAACGAGGTATTCACAAGACATGTATGAACGAGGTCTAAAAGCAGAAGCAAATAGTTGTATTAAACAAATAAAAAAAGGTATAATTCAAATGAATGAATTTGAGACACAGATTCCACGATTATGTGAAACATTTGGGAAAAATTATACCGATCTGCAAGTTCAGAAGATTATTGTTTCATATGAAAATCTTCTCGGATTGAGAGGCGGACCTTTGAAAAACTATGTAGATAGGGAAATAATAAAAAAGGGATACTCAAAAGAGTGGAAAACTTTGTGGATAGGGGAACTTGAAGAAATCCAGCCATATATAACAGGAGGTGCAAATTTTTGGTCTTTCTTAATAGATATTGAAAATAAAGGTCTCGATGTCATTTTGAAAGAAATGAAATCCAAAACTAATGTAAGTTATTCCGATGGAATTCTTTACAAGTATCAAAAGAAATTGTTTTCTGAATTGATGGAAAATATTGATGAAACATTCAGAGCATCCTCCTAATGCCACAGACAGAATAAAGCGGCGTCCAGTGTTCGTTACCTTATACTTTTTTCAACTATTTCTATTTCTCCCTTAGTCAACCCGTACAACCTGTAAACTATCTGGTCGATAAGCTCATCCGTAGCCTCGATTCTCCTCCTAAGTGGCTGCAATTTATCCACCGAATCATTGTACCATTCATTGAGGTGCCTGTAATTGGTGGGGGTCTTAGGGTCGTATCCGTCCCTGAGTTTCTTCCTGTTCTTTACCAGTATGTCAATCAGCTTCTGGAACTCATGGTTGAAGTACTCCCGCACCGCAGTCTTATTAACCATATCATCCACGGCA
>JAKRWB010000184.1 GCA_022353185.1 ANME-2 cluster archaeon
CCGCTCTTATTAAAGATTCCCAATATTTTGATTGTTTGGTTGGATATTTCTACACAAGTGGATTTCATTCACTATATAGATCATTAGAAAATACTGAGAAAATCAGAGTATTAATTGGTATCAGCACCAACAAGGAAACTTATGATTTAATCCAGGAATCGCAACAATCAGTTCAAACGGAATTACAATTATCACATAAAGAAACAAAAGAAGATTTTTCAAATAAAGTCGTAATAGAACTGGAAGATTCCGATGACACAATTGAAGTGGCAGATGGAGCATCCAAATTCATTGAATGGATTGATAATCCATCCAAACAATCCCAAGTAAAAGCCCTTGAAAACCAAATCGACCAGCTCGTCTACAAACTCTATGACCTGACCCCCGAAGAGATAGAGATTGTCGAGGGGTTCAATGAAGGGAAGCAGCAATGAACCAGAAACAAGAGATTTTTGATAAATTAAAGTCTACCTTAAATGACCTGAAGATTGGATATTCCAGAATCTTGATGTTCGGCAGCAGAGCCAGAGGTGATTTTAATGAAGATAGTGACTGGGATTTCTTCATAATCCTTAAGAAACCTTTAGACGCAAGAACAAAAAAAGAACTGTGGTTTGATATTTATAAAAAGTTGCATGAGTTTTATCCTTTTATTTCATTCGATATAGTTTTGAAAGATGCTGAATCGTTTGAAGAGGAAAAAACCATTGTAAACACTATCTCTAATGAAGTCTATTTGGAAGGAATTGAGGCATGAAAGAAGATATAGTTTTACGATGGATTGTAAAAGCAGATAATGACCTGAAAGCAGTCAAATACATGATGGCAATGGAGGATGCACCACTGGATGTACTATCCTTTCATTGCCAGCAAGCTGTTGAAAAATATCTAAAGGCATATTTAACATGGGCTGGTGTCAGAGTAACTAAAACCCATGACTTATCAAGTATTCACAATCTATGTATAGAGAATGATACGGAATTTGAAAATTTGAATGGTGATAAAATATCCCAGCTTACCATTTATGCGGTTGAAATCAGATATCCTGAAGAATATATCGAGACCAATCCTGAAGAAGTAAAACAATTTTATGGATTAGCCAAAGAAGTACGTGAATTGGTTATTAAACGATTAAGCGAAAAAGGAATGAAGGATATAAAATGATTTATGTACCTGATACCATTTCGCCTCAACCAGGAAATATACATGGGAATCCCAGGGCCCCCGATTACCTCGACAACCCACAAAAACAAGCCCAGGTAAAATCCCTTCAAAATCAAATCGACCAGCTCGTCTACAAACTCTACGACCTGACCCCCGAAGAGA
>JAKRWB010000185.1 GCA_022353185.1 ANME-2 cluster archaeon
ATGAGCCGTCGGTGCGGGGTGATATCGATATCCCACTTGCGGAACTTGTCCACTTCGCCCTGCTCCTCGCTGACCACTACAGCTGCGCGGGTCTCTCGCATCCAGTCGATCTGCCTCTTGAGAAATATTTCTTCCTGATCGAAGGCCGTCGATGTCAGTTCTGCTTTCAGTTCGGTGATGCGTTTGTCTCAATATTTGACAATCAAATCGTACATACGAACACAGGTCACCTTGTCGATACAGACCAGCATCGCCTTGCCGGTTTCCCACGCTGTTGAGTAGTGCTGCACGAAGTCCCGCGCCACCTGGTCGAGCCGCTTATCGGCAGTGATGATGTGGTAGTCACGCTTGAGTTCCCGTTCCAGCCGCTGCTGGACGTCGATGTCGTCATTCTCCAGTTCTTCCAGCTTCGCAGCGATGCGTTCGTTGAGATCACCGATGGCCACGCCCAGCTTGTCGCCACGGGCGTCGTAGTAGAGCGGCACAGTGGCCTTGTCCTCCACAGCCCGCTGGAAATCGTATGTCGAGACGTATCCGCCGAAGACCCGTCGCGTGATCTCATCGTCCTTGAAGAGCGGCGTGCCGGTGAATCCGATGTAGCTGGCATTGGGCAGGGCGTTGCGCATGTTGAGCGCCAGCGTGCCGTACTGGGTGCGGTGTGCTTCGTCGGTGATGACGATTATGTCTTCGCGTCGGCTGTAGGCCTCGACGGGGTCCACGTCCTTATTGAATTTCTGGATCAGCGAGAAGACGTGCGACTTGTGCTCGGCCAGCAGGCGGCTCAGGTGCTCACCACTGGAGGCCCGGCACGGCTCGCGGTCGTGGTCCACCACTCCGCAGCCGGCAAAGGTCTTGTAGATCTGCGTGTCAAGGTCGTCGCGGTCGGTCAGCACGAGGAAGGTGAAGTTGCCGCCGAGCTTGCGGTGTACCTTGCGAGTGAACATCACCATCGAGTAGCTTTTGCCGGCTCCCTGGGTATGCCAGAAGACTCCCAGCTTGCCCTGCCGTTCTTTGCGCTCGCATACCGCTTGGATGGCGAGGTTGACGCCGAGGAACTGGTGGTTGCGGGCAAGGATCTTCTTGGGCTCGCCCGAGGACTCGTCGAAAAGGATGAAATTCTCTATCAGGTCCAAGAAGTTGTGCTTGTCGCATACGCCCTTGAGTAGCGTCTCCATATCCACCACGCCTGGTTCATCTTCAGCCAGGCGTTTCCAGTCATGGAAGTACTCCCACTTTGCGGTCACCGAGCCGACCTTCGCCTGCACGCCGTTGCCGAACATTACGATGGCGTTGTGATGGAAGAGGTGCCCGATGGTGTCCTTGTAGTCCGAGAAGTTCTTTTCAAAAGCGGTCTTGAGATTTTTGTGGATGTTCTTGCACTCGATGAACAGGAGCGGCAGGCCGTTGACAAAGCCCACGATGTCTGCGCGCCTGCGGTATAGGTCGCCCTTCACCCACATCTCGCGCACGCAGAGGAAGTGATTGTTGGTCGGCTCGGCGTAATCGAACACCTGCAGCCGCTCTCGCACTCTTTCGCCTTTGTCGTTGCGGAAGGTGACCTGCACGCCGTTACGAATCAGGTCATGCTTCTCGCGGTTGGTTGCCAAAATGGTCTGCGAGGCGACGGTTGCGGTGATCTGACGTAAGGCATCGTTGTAGGCCTCGTCTGGCAGATCCGGATTCAGTTCGACGAGTTTCCTTCGCAGGATGCGCTTCAGCACCACCTCACGGTCGGAGGTGCGTCCCAGCAGGCTGTCCGGTCCGAAGTCCTCGTTGTTGTAAGCATAGACCGAATCCCAGCCTAACTGCTGTTCAAGGTAGTCGGCAGTGGTCTGCTGGACGAGGGTGTCTTCGGTGTATGAATGTGGATTCACTGGCTTTCCTCCCCTTTTTTCAGGAATCCTTTACCTTTTTCCGTTAGCCGGTACTTCTGTAGTCGACTGCTTGGCTTTTCGGGAATCGTGTATTCAATGGTCTTATTAGCCAGAAGCAGCCGGATGATACTGTTAAGCTGGCCGGATATTTCTTTTTGTCCCAATCCGGAGGATAACGCAGATTTTGCCATGGGGCCATTGCTCAGCAAGATTAGCACGCGCATTTCCAACGACTCTGGCTGTAACTCTGGCTGTGACTCTGGCTGTGACTCTGGCTGTGACTCTGGCTGTGACTCTGGCTGTGACTCTGGCTGTGGTTCGACTTCACCTATGACTTCTTCGATTGGCCGCTTGAACGTGGTTGTCACCCAGTTATCCGAAACCTCGATCACTGGCTCAGCCACCCCATAATCGCGACACATCTCACGGATTCGTTTGATGCCGCTGCCTACCTGTTCCACCATCCCCATACGATAGAACATGCCGAATAGTAATGGATTGCGCGGCACACTTTTGATGCCCAGATCCTCTTCGCGCATCCCTGCGGGCAGGCCGCCCGGTGTTACAATTTCAAGACGGTCATGGAAGATGTATATTTGCACATTGGCGGTTGAGCGATAGTCGCGGTGCGCAATGGCATTGACCAGGGCTTCCCGAAGTGCATCCTCCGGCAATTCCAGTCGTTCGTCCCGGCCTCTGGCATGAGGAATAAGTGCAGTGTTCAACTTGGCCTGCAAGTAGGCCATCACTTCCTCATAGATGGTGTAGAGGTCGCCGGCAAAATCCTTGCGGTCGATAATGTAAGTTTTGGTCGTTCCCCGGAACATCGCGCAGGTCACATGCGCCTGCAAGGTATAGCGGGTGATGTCATCACACAGCAGCCAGGCACCGGCATGTGTCATCTTCCCCACTTTGATAAGATGCAGATTCTCTAATGCGGTTTTCATCTCCAGCCCCGCCGGAAGTCGGGTGCGCTGGACAAAGCGTTGCCAGATTGCCGGCGAAAGGTCACGTTCCAGGTCGTAATTGGTACAGGGGGTTTCGTCAAAATGGATCAGCCCCTCCTTGAAGAAGAACTCGCGGATCTCATCCCGCGCCATCTGCTGTGAGGACGCGCCTTCGCGGATGAAGAACTTGCCGCCAAATGAATACGGTTTGCTGTGCTGCTCCGGGACGTTGACACAAAGCACTTTGCCTACACTTTCCACATCAACGGCAATGGGCGGTTCGGCAGAACGGGCGATGGACTGCACTTCTGATTTTAGCCGATTGTGGTCATTTACTCCTACGATTTCACCCGCGTCAGCCACCCCGATCAGGATAACGCCCCCAGTTGCATTTGCAAAGGCGCATATCTCCCTCCCGAGATTTGAGGCGCCGGAACGCTTGAATTCGGTTGTAAAGCCTTCGCCCAATACGATAAGGTTGGAAAGCGCTTTTTTATTCACACTGCCACCTCCCCATTCATCAGGCGCGGCAGGCTGTCCAGTCCGAAGTCCTCGTTGTTGTAGGCGTAGACCGACTCCCAGCCAAGCTGCTGCTCCAGGTAGTCGGCTGTGGTTTGCTGAACGAGGGTGTCTTCGATGCACTCACTGCTCATCATGCTGGCACCTCACGGCCTGAAAACTCATCCAACCACGCTTTGAGTCCTTTCAGGTCTTGTTCCAGCTCATCTGGTTCCGGGAGTTCTATGGGCGACTCTTCCGGCTGGGCATGCTCGTACCGCGAATATTTCGTCATCATTTCGTCAATATACTCACAATCTTTAGAAGTAATTTTCGCAACCTTATGAAGTTTTCCCATTGTATTAATAGGCAAGCGGAACCGCTGTACTACATCAGCCAGTAAATCATTCTCGATCAGCCGCTCTATAGTAATTCTGATGTCGCTGCATAAAGCCTTTGCAAGTATAATATATTCAGACCTCCCAGTTTCTTCGTAGACCTTCCTTGCTGCTCCAAGTCGTTCATTCAACAGTGTGTTCAACGCTGTCTTTGGCTTTTGAGCCGGAAGCGGCGGACCACCTGGCTCTCCAATCCCCCATGATTGTCGTAGCAGGGAAATAACATGATTATCAACCCCTTGTTTCTCGCTTGCGTTCTGAAGTGCCGACAAAAGAGAAAGCCTGTGGGTGAAGACGATTACTTGACGGAATTGCGCCAGTCCCACAAACCGTTGGGCAACCCGTCCCTCATAATCTTGATCAAGAGAAGAGATGGGATCATCAAATATGAAAGGTACATCATAGTCTTCCGTCGCCACATCCGCCAAAAACGCTGCAATCGATACAATTCGGAACTCCCCGTCACTCAAGACATCCCGGGTGTGTGCCTCCATTTTCGCATCAGTCAGCATCAATTTGTGCAACACTTGTCCCTTGGCGGCCTTTACCTTCTCAATCTCTACTCTAAGTCTTGTTGCGCCGAGCAAGTTGAGCTCATCTTGAAAACGCTTCTTGAACGCCTCCGTCACGAGTTCCTCGGACAGACTAGAAGCCTTGAGCGTAAGCGCCTTTGTGTGTGTAAGCCTTCTAGTTATCTCAAGGAGAGCTATACTCTTTTGCCGTTCAATTTCACTTTCTATGGATGCCCTTTGCTCAGTTAGCCACTTTCTTACTTCTAATTCATGCCTCTGCTTCAAGGGCGCTGTTCGATCATTGGTCTGCGCGTCTTGCTCATAGACTGACACCTGCTCCTCCAGGTTTTTCTCCAGGGCCACCAAGCCATCAAGTGCCTCATCATTTGGCATTGCCGATAATTTCGCCAAGTCATCTTCTGTGCCGAATTGTTCTCGACGGGCTCTCAACATCAAAAAATGGGTGCTGACACCTTTGCGAAGTGCTTCTTCTTTTACACTTGCCAGGTCGAGCATCGAATCGAACTGTTCAACATCGGGTAAGTCCGTCAGTTCTTCTAAGATTCTTATAACCTTCTGCTCTGCCTCTGAGGCTTCTTGCTCAAGGTTTCCCTTGACGAAATACTCAAACGACTGTAGCCGTACTTTGGCGTCATCTTCGAGGAGTTGCTGACAGAGCACGCAACGAGCTTCTACGCCAGTATTTGGAAACGGATTTGCCGGGTAGGCCACTTCTTTGGAAAATCGCCGCGCCTGCTCCCAAAGCAAGCGCCAACTCTCCGATGCCACTCCATCTAATGGCGCATTAGCGAATATTCGATCCGCATCATCGGTAGCTGCACGCCTTTTGGCTCCGGCTTCCTCATTGGCCTCCAGAAACTCCTTGAATGCCTCATCGGACAACTGTGTCTTAGTCTCTGTCAAACGCTTGATGAGTTGTGCAAGATGCTCTTTGGCTTTACGCAGGCTATCTGCTTTTGATTGGGGATCAACTTCTAAGAGGCGTTGATTCAGTGTATTCAACGCTTTGGCGTCATCATCTGTCCATGTACAATGGGAGGCCACATCCTCAGTTAAAGTGTTATTGTCGATCTTCTCGAACCAAGACGCTGCATCGGTGTCTGAATACTCGTTAGGCAACTTTGGAAGCGCCGAAACTTTTGACTCGATTTCTTTACTCAGCACCTTGTCAACTTGGTCACAGGCATCCACAAGCTGTCGAAATAGTCCGAGCATTGGCGGCTCATAACTCACCTCATGTTCTTTGTCTACATAGACATGGGCACAATCCGTATCGTAGATAGCCACATTTTCAAGGTCGCTTATAACGCCTTCAGATGATATCCATTCCAACTCATGGTCTTGTCCATCGCATGTATATTCAATCTTACATCCTGGATCTTGTGACGGTGCTGCAAACACATTTCCAAGGAGTTTACCTGGCTCTCTCGCACCGCAGACATGTTTCAAAAGCCGCATATAGCCGGATTTACCTGAACCATTGATTCCATAGATGATGACGAGCGATTTTGTCCCAAATTCCAATGGTTTTCGCGGAGCCAGTGCGTTGATTCCTACAACGTCTTTAATCGCTTTCAAGCGCAACAGCCCTTGGCCATGAACTGAATTAAATGCATAGTCAGGAATCGGTTCAGGACTTGTGTCGTCACTTAATCCCAGACTGCCTGCAGCTTCATGTTTGCAGATTTCAACCAGCTCAATTAGGTCATCCGGTGTAATATCGCCTTGTTGAATCAGGCGTCGAGCCGCATCCTGCACCCAAAGCGGTCGATCCTTGAACCATGCAGACAACCCTGTCATACCGCCACCTCCCCGTTCATCAGGCGCGGCAGGAGGAGGTCGCGGGCTTTTGCAAGCTGACTGTTCTGTGCCGCGAGAAGCTGACACTGATCAAAAAGTCTACCGGCGGTTTCCTCGAATTGGTCCAACAGGTGCAAGGCCGGCACTGGGAGGGAGATGTTCTGGACCACGTCCTTGGTTAATGCTTCACGCGTTGCGCCGCCCGCTTTGGCGATGCTAAGCAGCTTCTGCTTTTGCTGGTGGCTGTTAATGGAATTGAGAACGTAATTAGAGCCACATTCGTTTGGCTCAATCCGAATGATCATCACATGCTGATTGACCCGAGCCGGCAAATGGCGCTCTGGAACCATGCAGCACCGTGCAACAGATGCGCCCGTGATGTTAAGCAATATGTCCAAAGGCTCGACTGAGACTGCGGAGAGTTTCTCGGCTTGGTCATCATTGATGTACGCCAAGCCTTCGTCCTCGAATCGGTAGTCATAAATATTCATGCTTCTGATGAGGGTAATACCTTTGGATTGGTATGCGGCTGCACCACCTCGTGGCGTGGCCCCGCTGCCGACTTTGGTTGCAAGGTCGGACAAACGTCGAACCGTCCACCCCTCCGGCACGCCATCAGTGATAGTGACGTGTTCGTGGCCGGGGAAGCGGAGGTGGACGAACCACTCCTTGTAGAGCAGTCGCGCTGCCTGTTCCAGCAACTGAATCCGCCGCCGATTGTTTTCGATCAGGTCGTCGTAGGCGGAGAGGATGGAGGCGATTTTGGCTTGCTCAACCAGCGGCGGAACTCTAATGGTAAACCGCCGTAGTTCGCCCAATAAGAGATTCTTCTGTGCGGCTCCGCCAGCAGAATTAATCAGCCTGGCACGGTTTGCCGCAAGGGAATAATAGAGAAAGTGAGAAGATATTCTTTCTGGTAGTGGCTTGAGTATTGCGACGCTCTTTTGGAAAGTAGTTCTCTGCGTCTTTTCATCATCTGGTGCAATAGCAAGTCTCCCAATGGTACCGCTATTTGTGAGCAGGACGTCCCCTGGCCCGAGGTCCGTACGCCGATGTGTTTCGGCAAAGTCTCCATGCACGATCTGCCTTGAATTCTCATAGTGGATTCGACCTTCTCTTACGTCCTTGCAACTTATGAAGTAGTACCCGGAGTTGTCTTCATTCCTGCAATCGCCGTGTTTGCCGTCAGTAATCAGGCTGCACAACTCCCCGAGGGTTTCTTCGGCCCACACCTTCATGCCCCCACCTCCTCGAAATTCTTCTTGATAATCGCCGCCAGCGTTGCCGCCTCAGCATTGAGGACTTCCAGTTCGCAAATCAGATGATTTTTACAGCGCTGGAAGATGATCAAGTTATGGCTCCAGCCGATTTGTGCAACCAGTGGTTGCACTTTTGGCAGGTCTCGATATACGTGGTAGAACTCACGCTTTAGATTGTCTTTGTCACCTGCCATAAAAAACAAATTCTTACTCCAGCTAATTTCTCCAACCAGTGGTTGGAGTTTTTCGTTGTCGGCAGGCAATCGCTTCGAAAGTTTGCTCATATCCCCAACTCCTCGAAGTTCTTCTTAATTGTTGCAGCCAGCGTTACCGCCTCGGCATTGAGGTCTTCCAGTTCCACATGAATCTCGCGCAGTGTTTCCTCGAAGTCGAAATCCTCATCCACTTCCTCAGGAGCTACACCAACGTAGCGCCCGGGAGTCAGGCTCCAGTCGTTGGCCTCGATCTCGGCCCGGTCCACCAGCCTGACCAGCCCCTCCACATCGCGAAGCTCGGCATCAGGGAAGCGCTCGGTAAGCCAGTGTGCCTGCCGCCAGAAGTAGCGCACCTGCTTGAGCTGCTCCACCGCCATGTAGCGTGCCTCGTCTGCGGCCTTTCGGGCGCGGCTGATGTCCCTGCCCACCCACGCATCGCTCGCTTTGGCGCTGCACTCGTTCTCACAGGTCTCAATAAGACGCGAGGCGAGCTTGTAGAGCAGGTCGGTCTGCTTGATGAGGTCACGGCTCGATTCAGCCAGTGGGGAGAGGCGCTCGACGGCCTGCCTGAGGTCGCCGTTGGTGGTCTTCTGCTGCTTCAATGTCGCTTCCTGTTCGGCGAGGGCCTGCTGGAATGCCACAACGTCGGCATGGAAAGCAGGCAGGGCTTCGGCCAGTTCCTTATACACTTCGGCATGGGCGCCATCCTCGGCCAGTGTGTCGAGGAATGGTTGTATAGTATCGTTCAGGTAATCGAGTGCGGCTGCAAAGTCAGGCAGCGGCTGGATAGCTTTGCCGTTCTCGTCCTCGGATTTGAAGCAGCCTGCGCCTTCGTCGAGTGTGCGGCGGCAGTAGCCGGAAACGAGGT
>JAKRWB010000186.1 GCA_022353185.1 ANME-2 cluster archaeon
CAATTGCGCCATGCCAATCTGAAGTTATATAGTTATAGATCATATACCATGAAAAAAAGCAATTCAATCCATCATCATGCGTGAAATGCTCTGACTGGCCGCTTCAATTTCTGAACTGGTGAGTTGAATCTCATGACCATTCACTCGTATTATCAGGTCCTGCCCACCTGTTGTACCAATCTGTTTACACGGGATACCTGAGAGCATTTCAAACACCTTTTGCGGCTCCGGGGTGGTCACGAGCATCCTGGCCTGTGACTCAGAGAACAGCGTATCGTCAGCCTGCGGTAATATGCCCGATACATCCACTTCTGCACCCACCTGACCCACCATTTCGCACATGGAAATTGCCATTCCTCCATGAGATATGTCATGAGCAGATGTCACAAGACCTGACTGGATGGCACTTATCAAACTATTGACAGTTCTTTCCAGTTCCTCAGGAACTGAAGGGGGCATACCAATCTCCTTTTCCCCCAGCATTGAATAGTATTCACTGGCGCCCAATTCGTCCTTTGTATCACCAACCAGTATCACCGCATCACCGGACTGCTGGAACGTACTCGCAGGAATCCGGGCCAGGTCATCCACCCAACCCACCATACCAATACTGGGTGTAGGTGCTATGGCAGTACCAAACTCGTCACTCTCATTGTAGAAAGACACATTACCCCCCACCACAGGAATTCCCAACGTCCTGGCCGCATCGCCAATACCCAGGGCCGCCTGCCTGAACTGTTCGAAAATCTCCGGCCGCTCAGGGTTGCCGAAGTTCAGGCAATCCACCAGTGCCAGCGGGCGGGCGCCAACAGCAGCAAGGTTCATGACATTCTCGATCACTGCACCTGCACCGCCGCTGTACGGGTCGGCCTCAACATGGGCCGGGTTACAGCCGCATGACAGGGCAAGTCCCTTTTTGTCATCGATAATACGAAGTACACCGGCATCATGGCCCGGTTTTATCAGGGTGCGTACCTGCACTTCATGGTCATACTGGCGGTATATCCATTCCTTGGATGCGATGTTATGTGTTGAGAGTAAACTGAGGATGGTAGCCTTCAGGTCTTTGGGCATTGGTGGTTTACGGGCATCTGGTTCAGTGTGCAACGACATGGATTCAACTTTAGATGTGGGGGCACCACCGCACAGGAATAATATAGGTATGTCTGCCACCACTTCACCCTTATACTCTACAAAGTACTGGGTCTCTTGTGTGAACTCGCCAATCAGGTTGGCTTTCAGGTCGTACTTTTCTGCTATTGCCAGCACAGCATCCACATTCCCTGGTTCTACTTCCAGTACCATACGTTCCTGTGACTCTGAAATCAGTATTTCATAAGGTGTGAGGGTATCGTCCCTGAGATGGACCTTGTCAGCAATGATATGGATGCCCAATTCACCTTTGGCTGCCATCTCACTGCTGGCGCCTGCCAGTCCGGCTGCACCAAGGTCACGGCATGCCAGTACCAGTCCTTTATCCACTGCTTCAAGAGTGGCCTCCATGACCAGTTTCTCTGTGAACGGATCGCCTATCTGTACGCTGTGACGCTCTTCAGATTCAGATTCTTCACTCAGGTCTCTGGATGCGAACGATGCACCGCCCATACCGTCACGGCCAGTTGAGGAACCCATAAGTATCACTTTATTTCCGGCTTTCTGGGCAGTGGCAGTTACCACTTTATCCTCGCGGGCCAGTCCCACACACACCACATTGACCAGGGGATTACCGCTAAAACTCTCATGGAAATATGCTTCTCCCCTGACCACTGGCACGCCGATACAGTTCCCGTAGCCAGCAATGCCCATTATTACGTGTTCGAACAGGTACCTGTTCTTCTCATTGTCCAGGGGCCCGAAATACAGGGGGTCCATAAGGGCTATGGGGCGGGCGCCCATTGAAATTATGTCACGCACAATACCGCCAACACCCGTGGCTGCTCCGTTGTATGGGTCCACATATGAAGGATGGTTGTGGCTCTCCATACCTATGGCCAGCACCCAGCCGTCTTCAAGGCGCACGATTGCAGCATCGTCCCCGGGACCGATGATAACCCGCTCACCTGTGGTTGGGAAAGTCTTTAATATGGATGCACTGGAGCGGTATGAACAGTGTTCACTCCACAGGTTCAAAAAACATCCCTGCTCAACTTCCGTAGGTTCTCTTCCAAGCGTTTCTGTTATTATCTTTAAATCATTTTCCGGCAGCATATCAGGATTTCCTTTAGTTTAAATCATCCTTTTTTCTTGTGAACCAGTTTCATCACATCGTGTTGGGTGACCACACCCACCACCTTACCTTGTTCCACCACCAGCACAGCATGACTCTGTTCAAGCAGGTGGGAGATGGTGGTGACCACCGTATCTTTTGAGACAGTGGGAAATGAGCCAGACATAATCTCCTTTACCTGCATATTGGACAATTTTTCAGTATTCTTCTCTGTCATGGAATGCACAACCCTGTCAGAAGATATACTACCAACAGGTACTCCGTTCTCAATAACAGGCACCTGCGAAAAACCTTCCTTCTCCATGATATCCACAGCCTCTTCAACCGAAGAGTCCGGATGGGTATGTATCACTGGTGTGTGCATGAGGTCAACAGCCAGCACTCTCTCTTTTTGTGTGGCTTCAAAAGCACTGAATATCTTATTCAAAGTAGATAACCTGGGGTCAACATCACCGGATTCGATACGTGCTATCAGGGGCTGGCTCACACCAGCAAGTCTGGCCAGTTCATTCTGGGTAAGATTGAGACTTGTCCTTTGTTTCTTAATATCTTCAGGTGTGGGGAGGGCCATGGTTAATGTACCTTTTTTTATTATACAATAACTTAATTACTCAGAGTAATATCATCCTTTTGATATAAAATTTTTCTAAGTTTAATGGACGCAGGAATATTTTACTTCAGCAACTGTGCTTATCCTGGGACATCCGTATGACCTCATACTTCTCCTCGCCATATAGTATAATCGTCTTCTCAACACCAATAAGTATCATCTGGATGCTGTTTCCTTCAGATTCCAGTTCAGCCATCCGGTCAAAGGTATTCCGGGTCAGGTCCATCTCTGGCGATTCTTCACCAGATGTCACTCCCTGGTCGTGGGCCTCAAAAAAAGCCTCCCTTGAAAAGCCCACAATATTTTCAACATAATTGAACATGGTACCATAAAACGGTTTTACTTATCCGGACCCTCGTTCGCTTTGAACTCCTGGAATGCTTCATACATAAACCGGTCCAGTTTTTTCGCCCGTTCAGGGTCCGATGATTCAATCTTACCATCAGTATCAACCACGGTAACAGTGATTCCAAACCTCTCAGCTGCCGCAATATCAGCTTCAGACAGCAATCCGGCTGCAATCGCCTTATCTTCTTGGGTAAAGTAGTCCAGGTTCATACCCATCATCTGTTTTAACCCTACTGCCTCCTGCAACTTGAGTGTAAAAGAGTGTATCACTTCAACACGCCCATCAAGGCATCCCTTATATGTCTGGTACATAGAACGGTTCTGCCTGTACCCCACATATACCTCAAGTAACGTGACACCTATCATGGAATTTTCTTGTTTCCCTACCACCAGGTCACTGATGATCTTCTGTGTACCATCCTTTGAATGCAGCACCAGGAATCCGGATTCTTTGTTTTCTTCGTTGGATATTTCCACTATCTTGAGCAGGCACTGTCCCAAAGTCATATCCTTGGTTGGTATTAAACGGTCAAAATCCTCAACCGTCCTTGAGAACTGCCCTTCCTCGTATTTACCCACACCTTCACGGCCTATAATATCCATAACCTTTGCACCCTGGATACCCAACATGTTGGATTTGATGCCGTATTGTTTCTCCTTTTGCAGCAATTCTTCCAGCCGCCTGGAAGCGTCCATATGTCGCTCCAGCCTCCGCCTCACCAGGATATCTTCATCAGCAATCACCTCAAGATGCCTGGGCACTACACCAATTGGGGCTACCAATTGCTCCATATCAGTGTATAACTTTTCCTCACCCAGTTCCATCAGGTCAAATACCGATTCGATAATGTAATTGAGCTTATCCAGCATTGTCACATCAACATATATCGGCTCATCCCCTTCGAAGATAGGAAGTTTGCGGCGTTCTACAATCTCCTGTTCCATCCTATCCAGCAGGTCGCGCCGAATCATTATGACCGGCTGCGCTGCACGTGCCCTGCCTTCATAGATGGCACCCACGTTCCCATCTGCCATCATGATGCTCAGGCTGGTCTTTCCGCCACCCTGGGGGCCTGTGAGATACAGGAAAGGATGCTCTGACAGTTCCTTTTTCAATATCTCAATTGATTCTTCCTTTGTCTGTTTTGATGTGTCGAGTACGTACACGGGAATGACCTCCCGGAATTATATATCAACAGTAGAATATTTCTGTTCTGAACAGTTACACGTGTGTAAATAAAAAGAAAGGCTGTGCCAGTCGGCACAGCACTTTTTACGGCATTTAGAAATCCATATCCATATCAGGCATACCACCGGGTGGCATTCCGCCTGGTGGCCCCGCAGATCTTGTGGATGCAATTACGTCATCTATCCTCAATATCATTGTCGCGGCTTCTGTTGCAGAGTTCAGTGCCTGGGTCTTGACCCTCAGGGGTTCGAGCACACCTTCTTCCCACATATCCACCACTTCACCAGTCATTACGTTCAGACCCGCTGTCTTTATACCCTGCTCGTGCTGGCTGCGCAGTTCCACCAGTTTGTCGATGGGGTCCAGACCGGCATTCTCTGCCAGTGTGCGGGGTACAATTTCCAGTGCTTCGGCAAAAGCATTGACAGCCAACTGTTCCCTGCCCTTGAGGGTGGCTGCATATTCCTTAAGGCGCAGGGCCAGTTCTACTTCTGGCGAGCCGCCACCGGCTAACAGTTCTCCGTCCTCGATGACCACGCCTACTACACGCGTTGCATCCTCAAAAGCGGTCTCAACACTTTTCACCACATGCTCTGTACCACCGCGCAGTACCACAGATACCGCTTTTGGATTTTTGCATTTGGTAACGAAAGTGGTTGCTTCTCCGCCCACTTTACGCTCTTCCACCAGACCGGCAAAGCCCAGGTCAGATTCAGATATTTCTTTGATGTTATTGACAATGGTACCGCTTGTAGCCCGTGCCATCTTTTCCATATCGCTCTTCAAAAAGCGGCGTATGGAAAATATACCGGCCTTGGCCAGGAAATGCTGTGCCATATCATCTATACCTTTCTGGCAGAACAGCACGTTCGCACCGCTGGCAACTATGAGGTTCACCTTGTCCTTGAGCATTTTTTCTTCCTGGTCCAGGAACAACTGTAACTGGTCAGGAGATGTGATATTAATCTCGGCATCCATTTCGGTCTTTGAGAGTTCGACCTGAGTGTTGAGCAGCAGTATCTTAGCATTCTCCACTTTCTTGGGCATGTTATCATGTACCCTGCCTTTATTCACGACCATGCCTTCGATGAGTTCTGAATCTTCTACACTGGCTCCAACCTTGGTTTCCAGTTTGATATCGTCACGGTCAACGGTCTTCTTGCCGTTAGTGACCTCTACCACTGAGAGCACTGCTGCTACTGAAAGTTTGGCAAGTTTATCTCTTGCGCCCTCTGCACCCTTGCCTGTGATAGCTGTACTGGCAATCTTTAACAGCAATTCTTCATCGTCCTCCGAGACCTTGCGGACCAAACCTGAAAGTATTTCTTTGGCTTTGTCAGATGCCATCCGGTACCCGGCTGCGATAATGGTAGGATGAACATTCTGGTTAAGCAGATCTTCTGCTTTTTTCAGCAGTTCGCCTGCCAGAATTGCCGCAGTGGTGGTTCCATCCCCTACTTCATCGTCCTGGGTTTTGGCCACCTCTACCAGCATCTTGGCTGCCGGATGTTCGATATCCATTTCTTTCAATATCTGGGCACCGTCATTGGTAATGACGATATCGCCCATTGAGTCCACCAGCATCTTATCCATGCCCTTGGGACCCAGGGTTGTGCGCACCGCATTGGCCACTGCCCTTGCTGCCATGATATTATTGTTCTGTGCTTCCCTGCCCCGGGAGCGCTGTGCCCCTTCCCGCAGAATGTATATTGGCTGTCCTCCTAATTGTCCTGCCATAATTATTGTTCCTCCTATTGGTAATGATTATTGTTAATTAGAGTCTGTTTTACATGTTTGTACTTCTATATGAATATTGCGGGAGAAAAAAAGGCAATTTTTTTTCCTTCCTTCGGATTGAATTGAGTACATAAGTTACACTTTATATATGGTCAAAAATGTTAACTAAATTGATGCCAAACACCTAAACCATGCAAGAGATTCATGTAATCGCACACTGCCTGGTAAACCCATCTGTACAGTTGAATGGCTTAAAGCCACAGAAGCGCTCCGGCCTCAGTGATAATATCATCCAGCTTCCCTGTCCGGAGTTTATCTATATGGGACCAAAACGCTGGGAAATAACTAAAGAACAGCTTGATATCCCCAACTACCGGCGGTTCTGCCGTCAGATCTTCCTGCCAGCGGCTGACACCATTGAGATGCTCTACCGCTTGGGCCATCCTATTACTCTGGTAGGAGTACCGGGCAGTCCCTCGTGCGGTGCCCAGACCACAAGTACGGGAATGGAAGGCGGGCGACTGCATGAAGCGGAGCATACACATATTCAGGGCAGCGGCATATTCTTCGAAGAGATAATCCGGGAACTGGAAGAGAGAGGGATAAAATTTAATACTATGGAATAAAATATAATACCTTGAATATTATTGAGGTATAGATGGCTGATTCGGTTTTAAAAACGGTTGTTATTTACACATTAGTTCTGGTAATAGCTCTGGCTCTTGCCACCGTGTTCATTTTCATACCTGCCTATGTCCACACTATTGAAGGCCGTGTACCAGGCGGTTTTGATAGCCTGTACCTTTCAAAATATTCACCATACAACACCATTGTGGTGGAAGTAGATTACCAGCCAGGCATGGAACCTGACCCAAAAGCCATTGCTGCATTACAGGAAAAATTAGAGCTGTATTCCCAGAAGCATGTAGTGATGCACGTAAACCAGGAGATTGAATATGATGAAGTTCCCATCCTAATTTCCGGTAATGACCTGTTCGATGTAACCAGCACCTTGCAGCATGCTCACCGGGATTACAAGACAGGTTGGCTGGGGGGAAATATTACTCTATATATTATGTATCTGGATACTGTATGGCACCCCGATAATTCAGAATATTGCAGTAATATGCCAGCTTACCAATATAGGACCAGTACCAAAGTGTATTCAGCGGGTGTGACGTATGCTGCTGATTCTATAATCTTATTCAGGGATGCCCTTACCGAGGAAGATACGGAAACCACCATACTGCTGCATGAACTGGGGCATATATGGGGACTTGACCATTCCAACAGGTCAGATGATGTGATGAACTCGGAGTTCAATGTCTACAATAATGTACCACAAAACCACGAGCCTGACGTTAAGCGGTTCCCTACAAATTACTCTTCTGAGGATACATTGAGACTCGAACAATTGCATGAAAGTCTCAATATCCTGCCTATCTTTTAAATCGTGGATTGTTCAGGGGTGTCCCTGTCATTGAAAGGA
>JAKRWB010000187.1 GCA_022353185.1 ANME-2 cluster archaeon
AACAACAAAATTCTGATAAATCCAGTTCTGAATCCATTCATATCCCTCAAAAGAGGGGATTACATTTAAACTATTTAAATATTGTCAATTAATCGGGGACACGACCAAAAAAACAGACAAAAGAATAGTCAGAACATTATCAGGTGAAATAAAGTATAGTATATGCTTCAGATACTGTAAGGAACACGGTTCATTCGATGAATCCTTAGTTTCACTTGTTAATCGGATATGTCCTGCTGGTCGCAACTTTGACAGCAAAGTAATGGTGGCAATTGGTATTTTACGATGGTTTTTTGACTATCAACGAGAAGAGATTAAAACCCTTCTCTTGTCAAGGGAAATTCATATCTCAACTGGCGAGATTTCTAACCTATCTGAAGAGTTTCTACTAAGGTTTTATGCTCTGCACAAAAGACATATACCTCAAATAAAAGCCCTTTTTGAAAAAAAAGGGGGTATAAGGCTTCATCTGGATGGAACTGGTGAAGCAGGCAACGAAATTGTGTTTATGGCGAAAGAAGGGGAAACAGGAATTACTATGGATGCTCAAATCATCCCGACAGAAAATAAAAAATACGTGAAGGCGTTCTTGCAGACACTGAAATCGCAATACGATACTCCAATAGTTGTTGTCAGAGACATGAGCAAACAGATTCGTGATGCGGTAACTGAGGTTTATTCAGGGGTTCAACAGCAAATATGTCACTATCATTTTGTTAATAATTTTGGGAAACTTATTTTCAAAGAAAAATACGCAGCGTTTCGCAAGAGAATAGTGAAAATGCAGATTCTAAGTCAACTCAAAAAAATGAAAGAAAAGATCGCTACTATGGCGTGTCTGGCCTCTGAAAACGTTATAGTCGTTGCAGAACGCAAATGGATCACTCTTGCAATAGAACATCTGCTTATTAGCCGTGAACGGAGCTCTAATTATCCTTTCGTTTTGCCATACCTTGAAATCATGAACAGAATTTTAGAAATTAAAAACATGAACAGAAGAATCCTTGGGTGGAACAAGTCCCATAACTTTGATATCTGCGAAATCACTGAGTTCTCTAAGAAATTAGAAGCCATCACAAGCAATACAGACGTTAATACCCAATATACCAATATCAAAGAAATGTGGACTTGGTTTGAAAAAGTGAGGATAACTCTAAGAGTTGGCAGACATTTAAGTCAAAATGGAAGTGACACGGCACCCACCAATGCTCAAAAAATGAAAGTCGATATGGATACGCTCCTGACTGAAATCGATAATGAAGGAGAAGCCAGTGGCGGAGAGCTCCTTCTGGCAGCAAGACAAATAACGAAAAATTGCAGACAACACACAAACGAGCTTTTTGTGGAAGTGAAAGACAACTTTGGTAATGTAGTGGAAATTATGCGAGACAACAACATTGAAGAGCGCAGCCACAGATGGAGCAGAATGCATATACGAAGACGAACCGGAGGAACAAGAACAACAAATGAAATGGCTCAATACGGTGCGCTAACAGCAATTTTTTCAAACATTGAGAACGAGACTTACATAAAAGAGATATTCTCAAACGTGAAAGACTTTATTCGAGAAATACAGGACATCACACCTCAAGAGATCCAAAGATCAAGAAAGCTGATAAGACCGTACACATGCAAAGAAATAATACATTCCGACACTAAAAGATTAAATATTCTGAAAGAATTCATAGACTTACTTGAAGACGGATATTCAGTTGAAAACTGGCTCTCCAAACTCAACATTTCCAACCCCATAATGACGCCATAGATTTATCTCATAGTATTCATTGATGTCCTTCCTATGACCCCACACGTCACCTTCAAGAAGTTTAATCCCCTGCATCTCCAAGAACATTAAAGTGGATTTGGATATCGTGTTTTTGTACGAAATTGGAATGTGGAGAGCTTTCAATTTAGGACATGTTTTTATCAGTGCGAAAATATCTGTATTCGATGGTCTGAATGCTAAATGAACGATTTCTTCATTTCCAAATGTGGCAATCTCGTCTTTTGAACTTACAATTCTTATTTTCAAAATTATACACTCCGCAAATAATTATTATTACAATGCAATATTAAGATTTAA
>JAKRWB010000188.1 GCA_022353185.1 ANME-2 cluster archaeon
TAAATCACTATGCTGCGCCCGATCAAGTTTAGACAGTAAAGCTGAAATATTCGAAAATTAGGCTTTTCCGACAATCTCCTTGAATTGGCATTGCCAAATATCAATTATTGATAATTAAGCCAATATATTATTTAAATACCGCAAAATTGTAATGATTAATCCAGTGGAAATGGAGGGGTTAACTGCTTCAATCACCTGAACTTATCCAGCAGCCGCTGGTAGAAATCCTTCTTTTCATCATCAGCCCTGCGCACCAATCTTTCCACTATCAGTTCAGGCGTACTCTTTGCTGCATAATTGTATCTGGGATTGCGGTCAACTATCAGGTTCAGGTCATCGTCAAGCCCCCGTGCCTCGATGCCGTCAACCCGTACCGGTGCCGAAGTATGCTCCATTATGCTCTCTGCCAGGTGGCTCACAAATATACCCACCGCGTGGGGGTTTTCGGCAAGGGATTCCAGGATGCCTCCAATAATCCGGGCTGATGCCCCGGGTTCGGTAATGGATTCCAGTTCATCCACCAGTACTGCCATCCTGCCTGTGCCGGATACCACTGAAAATTCCCGTATCGTGGATTCAAAAGCACCCGCATCCATGGTACCTCTGGATTTACCGAAATAGTACAACTCATCCACCGGCCCCACTGATATCTCCTTACCCGGTACCGGGAATCCCATGTGGGATAGTATGAGCACCTGGGCAACCATATCAAGCGTGGTGGTCTTGCCTCCCGAGTTCACACCGCTTAGCACTGCCACCCGTTCTGGTGTGTAATCCTCTGCTGAACTTCCTGACACCTCACCCAGCGCATAGTCCACAGGCTGGATGTCACCTTCAAGAAAGAGGTTTGTGCCTGCCCTGATGTGTATGCCGGGCTCATCCGTAAGTTCGGGTGTTGTAAGGTTGCGCTCCCTGGCAAAGAGGCCGATGGCGAACCACATATCCAGTTCCATGGCGCCCGATACAAGTGCCTGGGCCGTATCTTTCAGGTCTGATAGTTTACGTGCGGCCTCCTTTAGCATATCCATGCGGCGTTTTGCCAGCCTGGCCCTGAGTATCAGCCTGAGTTTTTCCACTGCGTCCCTGTCAGCTTCTATGGAGGTCATGATATCACGGCTAAACAGGTCATCAAGCAGGAGTGATTCCTTTTGGTCCAGATTAAGTTCGTCAGTGATTCCCTGCACTGTTTTTTTCACAATCTCGGTGTACCGGCCCGACATCTCCCGGTCAAGCAGGTCTTTCACACCACCGCCTACTGCATTCATGAGGTCTTTGCCGCTGAGGGTGACGGTGCTGCTTTCAAGAAATTCCCTGAACCGCACGTTTGCGCCTTTCTCTGAGGTCTTTATGGTGTTATCCAGTTTGTCAAGGGCAGACCGAATCCTGTCTATCTCTTTGTCAGTCCCGGTCCTGACATCGTTATTGTCACCGACAACATCCAGTGCTGATTCCAGGCGGGTGACATGGCCGGATTTGATGTTTGCATAGACATGTGACCCGGTATTTTCGGTAAGCTTGTATGCCTGAATGGCAGATGTTATGCTTTTCAGGTTCTGCGAGTAAAAGGCAATCTCTGTTTCGGGTACTACCTGCCACATCCCCAGGTCTGCCAGGTTCGCGTAGTCAACCTGGGCATCATAGGGTATGTCCACTCCTTCCAGTCTTATTGAGGCTGTTACGTGGTGGTAAGCGGCGGCGGCGTCGGCAAGTTCGCGGGGGGATTCTGCCAGTAGTACATCGATGGCACTGCCAAACCTTGCCTGTGCCTGTTGGTATTCTTCATGCCTGGCTGCTACTATGGCCCTGTCCCTGACCTTGCTGGGACTTACTGTTTTCACAGGCTTCACACCTGCCAGTTCGTCTTTGAGCTGGTCAAAACCTGTTGCAGTGGCGAATATGTTGTCTACCATCCGGCAGGCTGCGGCCACATCATCCATTACTGAGGCGATATTATCTTTTTTTGAGGAGGGCATAGGGAAGTAGATGTTGAGTTTGTCCCTGGCATATTTTGTGCTGGTATATGATTTTATGATATCCAGGAGATGGCGGTATACCCGTTGCGCTTCGGGTGTCTTCAGGAAACTGTCTGGTGAGATGTTCTCATCCTTAAAAATAAATGCCTGCATCAGGGCAATGGCGTTCTTTTCACCTATTCCGGGCACTGCTGCAATGGCTGCTACGTTATGCTGCATGAATGCGTCCATTGCAGCTTCCTGGCTTGTGAAATGTTCAGCCAGGCGGCGGGCGGTTTTTTCTCCGATGCCGGGGATGTCTGTTATGTCACTCATTCAAGATAACTGAGAGGGGTTAAGCGATATATGGTTTATGCTTATTGTTGGGTTGTTGGATATTCTCTTAATTTCATTATCGCATAAACACTTTCACTCCGCTTGGCTTTGATATATATATACAAAAAAACCAATTAGGTTTGGAGTTAAAAGATGCACTTGTAGTTTTTGAGGGCTGGTATGAAGAACAATTTAGCAATATTTGAAGATTATAAAATTCGTCGTTTGTATGATGAGGATACCGAAACTTGGTTTTTTTCGGTAGTGGATATCATACAGGTTTTAATACAGCAACCTGATTATCAGACAGCCAGAAAGTATTGGAACAAGCTGAAAGAACGATTGAAAAAAGAAGGGAACGAGTCGGTGACAATTTGTCACCGACTGAAATTGGAAGCGGCTGACGGGAAGAAATATTTGACGGATGTTGCTGATGCCGAAACACTCTTACGACTAATCCAATCCGTGCCAAGCCCCAAAGCTGAACCTATCAAGATATGGTTGGCAAAGGT
>JAKRWB010000189.1 GCA_022353185.1 ANME-2 cluster archaeon
TTTCCACATTGTCCTGTGAGCGTCACACATTCCATTACTGATAATGCATGTCACAGTAGGGTCACTCCGAATGGAGGGAGGGGCATTTCTGCAATTCACGATATGACTTTCTTGTCACAGCCGTACTGATAGTACAATGTCTTAAGCTACTTAAACAAAACGATTTGTTGCTTTGAATCCTGTTTATAGGTCATTAATTTAAATTCACATCATCCCCCCAAAAGAATCCCATCCATTCAAAGGAAATCCAGCAAAGTCCTCTGTTTCATCCTTTTATCCAGCAGACTGGACTTATGGTACCACTCATCCCTCCCAGTATTAAGCCGGGTAGACATATCCCCCAACGCATCATCAATAGAATCAAACTTCAAAGGCAACATCGACATAGCATACCTCGCAGCTTCCCTCACCACCCATACTCCCAGCGGCGCCCAGTAGTCAGGAGTAATCTCCCGTATGGCAAAAACACTGGCACTGCGGCGCAGGTAATGCAGATGTTCCAGCACAGGCAGCCTTGCAGCGTAGTACCCGCCGCCCAGGTTTGAGTGTCCCTTCTTGCCGTTGTGGTCTTCCCAGTCAGCCTCCACTGTGGTGTCACCGCCAGACCACACAGCTCTTGGCATCCATATCTCAATAAGTTCAAATGCCGGTGGTCCGGGAATCACCAGTATTTCGAAATGATTGCCGTGCAGTCCCCCGCTGTATACCTGTATCTCGCCAATTTCGGGATAATACCTGATATCATCAGCAAGCATCTTACCCACCATATCATCAGTGGCAGTGATAGACCAACGCGTAGGCACAATCTTGCGCTTCTTTCCCAATAACCCGATAGAAAGCAGTCTGTTAATGTGGTCTGTGGAGACATCTGCACTGTACATCTCCCGGACTGCATCCGCTGCTGCAACATCACTATCACCCACAGCCCGGTCCACATGTCTGGGTACAGCCGGATTCTGTGCAATGTCGAGTTTGGTAACCTCTCCTGCAGGACCCATTGGTGAGAGCACACCGTCAAATCGCAGGTCCATACGGGGTGCTTTGCGGAACCATACCTCAGTGTCCACAGGGGTCTCGGACAGTGCCAGTTCCTGCGTCTTCTGGAGCATAGCATCAGGTGAGCTGGCATCCTTCACATTAAAATGCATATTAGACCTGACCAGGCTGGACCTGAGTCCCACAATTTCCCCTATATCCAGATTGTTCCATGTGGCTGGAGCATCATAGGTAACTGCGTCCTTGCCTATCACATCAGGCGGCACCAGAGGTCCGGCAGATACCTGTGGATATCCATACCGTCCCACAAATATCGAAGGAGGGGAAGAGCCAAAGATATTATCAGAAAGTTTCTGTGTCGTACCCAGAGGTTTGAACTTCTCCAGGATTGGACAGGCCGGGCGGCCGCACAGTCCCTTACCTTTGCAGGATACACACAGCGAGGTCATGTAATTTCATATTGGCTGCCGGATACTTTAAAGGTAGCATTGGCCATATTGGTACAATCTTAAAAACCAGTTATTTTGGTTGTATCTTTACATGGCATAAATAAGTGGAGTAGAATTAGATACTGTAGTCATATCATCCAATGATGCTTTCAAGAGTGTTCAAGTCATTTTCAACATCTTCGGTGGTGTAATTCAGTGGAACACCACTCTTATCCAGAATAGTCAGCATCTCCCATTTATTTCTTGCACCGGCCACTTCAGCAGCTTTGCCAAGAGATAGTTTACCTTCCCTGTATAGTTCAATAGCAAGTGTCCTCTTTATGAAATCCGGCATCTCACTTTCGCTGACCTTGACTGAGAATGGAAAACTTTGTGGAAGACTAACAGTGGTCTTTACGTCGCTCATTTTATCAAATATCATTTTGTATCTGATGGTACTTTAACGTTTTCTAGAAAATATTTCAAAACTGCGTTTATCGAGAGTGACATCACTTTTTTCATCTCATCAATGTCAGAAAAATAATAGTGAATAATACCGTGCCACGCACCATAAACATACATTTAATGTATATTGATATTTATATTGAAAGTAGAAAATGGACCTTGATAAGAGAACTTTGTTAGGTATTCTTACTATACTATTTTGTATTGCCCTGGGGTACAGTGCAATTAACAATTACCTGGTGCACTATGAGACAGTTGGAGATGTACTTGCCCACCCGCCAACAGGCGACGTGAGAGTTAGCGGAAAACTCGCATCAGAACCCACCAGTAACGGCGCCACTTACAACTTTCAGATAACAGACGGCAATGCTACAATGGACGTGATATTCAAGGGCAACCTGCCATCATCATTCAGCCTTGACTCAGACGTGGTAGTTCAGGGTAAATTGGGTGAAGACCACGTCTTCAGGGCAGTAACCGTCATTACCAAATGTCCATCCAAATTTGAGGTCTGAACATGGTATATACGCTACAGGCACTGCATGACATGAACACCGGCATCATACTTGCAACACTTACAATGGCTTATTTAAAAGGGAGGACTGCAACTCGTTCCAATCTTGGACTGGCTGCCCTTGTGATGTTCATTATCAGCTTATTGCCCACACCCCTCCACGGCACAGGAATATTGGGTATCGCTGTTCTGTTATGTACCTATGCCTTTGTTTATTATAACTGGCAGCATGTGGAGATACGGGGTTTGGCACTGGTTGCCTTAATTATTATCATGTTAAATGTAGTGATAGGGTTCAGGCTGAGAGGCATCATATAGTCCTTTAAATGAATTTAGCACATTTATGCACTATCAACAATCTGAAAAATGTGACACAAAAAGGTGAATGGAAAAAGGTAGATATATGAATCTTGGAGAGATTTTTTTATACCTGTCATTTTTGTCAGGACTGTTGACGCTGCTGCTGCTGTGGGAATCGCCACGGCTTGATTATATTAATACCCTGATACCTTACCGCAAATGGTCCATGCGAATATCTGCCACCTTTTTGTCACTGGCCGTGGCACTTTTGGCCTATTATTTCCTGGTTTCGGATTTCTCCATAAATTACGTATATTCATACAGCAGCCTGGACCTGGCCCCTATCTACAAACTCTCAGCAGTCTGGACCGGGGAAGAAGGTTCCATGCTGTTCTTCACCCTGGGATTGTTGCTTATTGCCGCATATATGCTGGAAAAGTACGAAAGCGGTGCTGAGCGCCCTATCATCCTTGCTCTGGCATTGCTACTGCTACTCCTCACCATCATGCTTGGTC
This sequence comes from ANME-2 cluster archaeon, assembly GCA_022353185.1. Lineage (GTDB taxonomy): Archaea > Halobacteriota > Methanosarcinia > Methanosarcinales > Methanocomedenaceae > Methanocomedens_B. The sequence goes on from JAKRWB010000189.1 coordinate 3,219, forward strand.
CTTTTGCAACCACATTACATTCACACCCGGAAATGACCGACATACCAACAGACGGCTTGGGACTCAATCCGCTACTGGTCAATATTTGGATGGTATTCCATCCTCCAGGCATATTCATAGGCTATGCATTGATGTCAGTGGTATTTGCCTCAGCAGCCGTCCATGCCCCTGATTGGGAATTAAAAAGCAGGGAATTTGCCCGCTGGGCATGGTTGATTCTGGGAGCAGGTATCGTATCAGGCTGTATATGGTCCTATGAGGTATGGGAGTCGTATTGGATATGGGACCCGGCATTTACCAGTTCATTGATGGTCTGGTTGATGCTGACAGCATACCTGCATACTGCTATCAGGTTCAGGAAGTCATGGGACATGAACCTTCTATCCCCGTCCACGGGTATCATGAGTTTCGTCATTGCCATGTATTCGATCTATATTATCAGGAGTGGTACCATTCAATCCGTACACAGTTTCGGAGAGACTGGCAAGAACATGTTATTACTTTACATGGTTGTGGCATTGTTCGTCATTTCTATTGGTATAATGATCAACCGGGGAATGAAGAATAGAAAAAAACAGAAATCTTCTGATTCTGAAGGACTGCTGTCTGATAGCAACCTTTTCCTGCTGACGACAGTCCTCTTCTTGATGTTGTCAGCCGTACTGTTCACTGGACTGTCATACTCACTGATATTGGATATATTCGGAAGCGGTATGGCCATATCAATAGAATTGTTCAATGACTGGTCATATCCACTGACCGTATTGTTGCTGGTAATAATGGGGTTGTGCATGTTCAGGGCCAGTTACCGGCGTCTTGCGTTCGTGCTTGGCGCAATACTCCTGCTGGTGTTTACAGGTCTGGATGTCACCAATGACAAATATGATAATATCTCGGTCGCAGTCATCGTCTTTGCGACATTATCTGGATTGTATCGTATTAGCAGGGCAGCCGTCTCAAAGGCACCCAACTGGGCGCGACTGCGTAGTGCTTCCCCCCACCTGGTTCACCTGGGCATTGCTATCATGCTTATGGGCGTGCTGATGAGTACCTATTATACTGGTGAAACCGTTTATTTCAGGTCATTTAATGAAAAAAAAATGGTAGGAGATTTTGAGATAGAACTGGTAGATCTTGCATTTCCGGCACAGCATGACCATTACACTGCAACGTTGACCAAGATAGGCACGTATAATATTCACAGGAAAAATAGGTCAATCGTTGCAACAGGGGATGCATCGTTCGCAGAAGAAGGGGGAGAGTACATCACTCGACCTTTCATCTACAATGGACTGTTGTCTGATGTGCGGATAACATATCAGGGAATTGGCACTACCACACCCATCTTCATATCTTTTGCAAACATCAAGGTTGTACCCGGCATGTCAGTGATATGGGGTGGATGCATATTGATTCTCGTAGGAATGTTACCTGGATTATTTGGTAGGACTAAAAAGTTATGAAAATCGATGAGCGGATTCGTTTTTTACAACACACTCCCACCCCTACCCGTTCATCTCAATTTTTTTAGAATATTCAACTAAAACCGTATTTTCCAAGCAGAGGTACAAATACAACTCCACCCTTTGGTTCTTTTTTGACCCCGTTGGTCCTGGTTACCAGATATAGTTCCTGTGTGTACCTGCCAACAGGTATTACCATCATTCCCCCCACATTCAATTGCTCCACCAATACATCAGGTATCTCAGGAGCAGCGCAAGCCACCGAAATCCTGTCAAACGGTGCTTCCCCTGGCAGGCCCCCACTACCGTCTGCGATGATGACTGTGACGTCTTCCCGATAACCAGTTTCCAGTAAGTTATGGCGAGCCTCCTCACCCAGTGCCGGGATACGCTCGGTGGAATAGACATGTCCTCCCGGGCGCACCAGTTCAGCCATGACAGCAGCATGATAACCGCAACCACCACCCACCTCCAGTACCCTGTGTCCTGGCTTCAGGTCAAGCAGGTGGCACATTATTGCAACCATATGGGGGGCTGAAATTGTCTGGTCTCTACCGATACTCAGAGGATAGTCTGCATAAGCGGCAGGGCGTTCGTTCTCATTTACGAACAGGTGTCTGGCCACATGCTCCATTGCTGTGAATACCCGCTCAGATATTTCTCCATGACTGGATCGCAGTCTCTTTATCAGTCTTTTTCTTTCCGCTTCAAAGTCCATTGTGCAGACCCCCGCGGCTGGATTGCCGGGCCACTGCTATGTGGACGGGAATTACGTTTCTTACCATCCTTCTTATGGTCTAACCATTCAATACGTTCCATTGAATCAGAAAAAACACGTCTGATATATTTGGCTGGCACCGGTGTCCCTTTTCTATCGACAGAACTGCCGTCTCTTAATTTTATCTTTTTTATCTGGAAAGTTTCGTTGTTGGAAGATAGTGTCTCACCAATGGTAAACTCTTTCTCACCATCAACTTTCATCTCAAAAGATGTGGTCTCCCAGCCTTTGTTTACTGATATTTTAGCACTTACATTGTCGGTTGCCCTGGCCCAGATTGTCAGTATGCTGTCGGCACGAGCCATATTCACCCGTTTGCCACCCGATTCTATGGATGTAACCTGCACAAAATTGGCCATCTCCCCGCTATCATCTTCTACAACAAACTCATCATCTATTGAAATGTTCTCTTCTGAATCAAGGGTAATTCTGCGACTTGCAGATGTGTCTTTTGAGCTAACCACCACTCTGAGGCTCACATGCCTGGTCTTTTCTTTCTGGTGGGGGTGGATTGAATCGCATTGCGTGCATTTAACCAACAGTCCAGGCTTTTCTTTCAATATGCTGTGTGGTACCGGCTCATCTGGCGAGCATTCCGGGCACACCACCTGTATAATCTCATGTTCCATTGTACTTTTAAACCTCACATTATTATTGAGTTATAAGATAGTAAATACTTCGATGCCTCAGGACTACCTTCCTACTTTATGAGAGATCGATTAAGAGAAATAAATCGATAATCTGCTGAAAAATGTATAAGTGTGGGACTTTGAAATCTCACACAAAAACAATTGTACAGGTTAGATATTACATCTAACAACTGCACATGTTCAAACTTACTTTAATTATGTTAACTATCCATTACACTTTTGAAAAAAAGTGTATGACCATAAACCTCTGGATTAGAATCTTTTTGGTCTGTGGTTTTGGTAGCAATCTCTGCAATAAACCGGCCTGTCAGGATCGGGTACGAAAGGCACTTCGGTTTCCTGCCCACAATCTGCACATGTTGCTTTGTGCATCTCGCGTGGACCAAACCCGCCACTACCGCCGCTACCGCCTCTGCCGCCGCTACTTCCGCCTCTGCCGCCACTACCGCCTCTGCTATTGAAACCTCTATCGTTCATATGTTATTTACTTCCATTTTAATTCTAATCAACTAATTCAAAAAGAGCCGCACTTGAGAAATTGAGATTCCTAATGAGGTCAATAAAATTAATCGACAGCCTTCTTTACAACCTACTGGTTTATAGATGTTTTGCCTGATTCCACAACTCACCGGATTATAGTCAAATTCAATTCCTTCCAGTTATCTTCGACCCCTTCCAGCGACTGCACAACCCCTGCATTAATCCCTGCAATAATCTTTTCCACAAAACGGTTCATCGGAATATCTTTCCCGTCAACTATCAATTCAAGTTCCATTTCGTTACCTCCTCTAATTCTTATAAACAAATATATTAAATTTAACTTTAACTGCACTATGTTTATATCTCATTATCCAGCATATCCTGAAGGTCCCATCCCAGTATATCGCGAATAATTATATAACTCATCTCCGGTGAGATAGCACCCACCTCAGTACATATTACATCAATATAATCTGAAGGAGTGACATCAAAAGCCGGATTTCTCACACTAACATGCAGCATACCTGACAATTTCTCGCTGTCCATAACCTCAGATACATCTCGTTCCTCTATCTCCACCATCTCTCCCATCAGGGTGCGGGGGCTGAACTTATATGTCTCAGCTGCCACTATCACGTTGGTTCTGCTTTCATGGGCCGCCATTGCCAGCTGGGAAGTGCCTATCTTATTTATCACGCTGCCATTAGCAGTGACCGCATCCGCACCCACTACCACAATATCCACATCCTTCATGTAATACCGTACAGCTGAATCCACTATTAATGAAGTATTGATGCCCAGTTCGTTAAGTTGGGCGATAGTCAAAAGACCCTGTCGTCGTGGTCTGCTTTCGGTAGCTATCACATTTATATTCTTACCAGCCTTGTGCGCCTGTGCTATCACCGATATGGCGGCCTGGCTGTTGCAGTGGGTCATTATGGTATCCCCATCGCGGATACGCCTGCTACCAATTGCCCCTATCCTCTCAGTGGCTTCTTTTGATGATTCAATAAACTGGTCTGCCCGCCTGATTAGGTCGGTTCTGGCTTCATCCACAGTGTCACCTGTATATCCCATTACCATTCTGATGGCATTGGGCAATGAAACGGCAGTTGGCCTGGTGGCTACCAATATATTGGCCGCATTTGATATTTTGGTATTGAATTTCTTTACTGACTTCTCATCAAGCTGCTGAGAATAATCTTTGAGTGCCCCCGCTGCTGCTCTGGCTATAGTACCAGCACCCCTTATCTCCATTGTTTGTATCTTTTTTGCTATATCAAGTACGCTGTCCATTATTTCACCTTGTTCATTATAGTAATCCACAAGGCAAAAGACTTACTAATCTATCAGATATAATACCACCCATGAAATACCAGTCCTCTCCAGTTTCAGATGAAATTACAGATTCCTGCATTCATGAGAGGATAGAACAGGTTATAGATTTTCTCCAAAAATTTGACGGCATACTTGTAGCTTTCAGCGGTGGCGTGGACAGCAGTGTTCTGGCAGCACTGGCATACCGGGCACTTGGTAGTAGGTCAACTGCTGTTACTGCACAAAGCCAGACCCTGTCTCGCCGTGAACTTGAAAGTGCAAAGAGAACGGCAAAGGATATCGGAATCAGGCACATTATTATTCCGTATAACGAACTGGAAGAGCCTGGGTTTGCACAAAACCCGGTTGACAGGTGTTATCACTGCAAGACTGGCCTGTTCAGAGCACTGGGGGCAATGGCTGATGAAATTGGGTTTGATGCTGTTGCAGACGGTACTAACGCCTCCGAACTTACTGGACACAGGCCGGGCCACAGGGCAGCCATAGAACAACACATCCTTACTCCCTTTGCCGATATAGGCATTACCAAAGATGAGATACGCCAGATGGGGCGCTCGATGGGACTGGATGTCTGGGATAAACCCCAACAAGCATGCCTGTCCAGCCGGTTCCCTTATGGCAATACCATTACCGAGGAAGGGTTAAAACAGGTTGAACAAGCAGAAGAAATTCTCTTTGACCTGGGAGTTGAACAGTACAGGGTACGTCATCATGGTGACACGGCACGCATTGAAGTGCCTGAAAATTATTTTAGAACACTAATGATCAATAAAGATACCATCATAGTTCGTTTTAAGGAACTGGGCTATACCTACATTACTCTTGACCTTGAGGGTTTCAGAAGCGGAAGTTTCGATGTTTCTATTTAGCCAGAAGCATTATAGAATGTATTCGAGAAGAATTATCAGATGTAGAATTAATTTCAATCAAATAGCCTGTCTACCAGCCATTGCGGGTCAAACTTCACCATATCATCGTATTCCTGCCCTACACCCAAAAATAGGATGGGTTTACCCGTGGCATGAGCTACTGAAATGGCTGCACCACCCTTTGAATCGGCATCTGCCTTAGTAAGTATGTTCCCGTTTACCGGCACAGCATCATTGAAAAGAGCGGCACGCTCAACTGCATCATTACCTGCTATTGCTTCGTCCACAAATATCACCAGGTCCGGAGGTGCTACTCTGCAAATTTTCTTCAACTGGTCCATAAGATTAATGTTGGTATGCATACGCCCTGCTGTGTCCGCCAGCACCACATCTATATGTCGTGCTTTGGCATACTCCACGGCATCAAAGACAACTGCAGCCGGGTCACTACCTTCCTGATGTTTAATAAGCTTTACACCAAGTTTGTCTGCATGATGCTGTATCTGGTCAATAGCACCTGCCCTGAATGTATCTGCTGCTGCAATCACAACAGAATGTCCATTATTTAATAGCCGTTTGGTAACCTTAGCAATAGAAGTGGTCTTACCTGTACCGTTCACGCCTATGAACGCCACAGTGACGGGCTTATCAGCAGCCCTGACAAAATCATCAAAATCCAGTTCTTCCACACTTAATACCCTGATAAGTGCATTTTTAAGCGCCTTTTCAATGATTTTACCTTTATTCTCCCCAATCTTGAAACTGCTGCCTATAAGTTCCTCTTTTACGGATGCAACTATTTCTTCTGCCACCGCCATGGCAACATCGCTTTCAAGCAGGGCCACCTCAAGGTCCCAGAGAGGTTCCTCCAGCGACTTTTCATCAATAATGAATTCACGCCTCATCAACAGGGCTTTGGCTTTATCACCAATACTGATCGATTTGTCTTTTTTTTCTTCTACAACATAGGGTGAAATATCAGATTCCTTAACAATCTCAACTTCAGACGCTTCTTCTGCTTGTTGGTCTAATGCGGTGCCAAAAGTATCCTTAAGTCCTCTTAGTTTTTGTTTAAGACTATTAAACATCTATGAACCCTGCATATTAGGAGTGGTTGGTGCCTGTTGTTGGCTAACAATATTATTCAGGACACCTTCAATCTCTTTCATCCTTTTTGTAAGTTCATTGAGACTGTTTTTAATACTTTCCTGGTATTTGGTGAGTTCTTCTTTACGATTATCCAGCATGGTTTTTGCTTGTACAATGTTCTTTTCCACACTTAACCCGGCTCCGACCTGTATAACCACGTTCTCAGGCATAACCAGATTAGCTTTCACATTGACACCTGCACCAATTGGTATAAAAATCTCATGTCCATCATTGACCCCTTCAAATTCGGTCAAGGTGTTGATGGCTTTAATGACGTCGTTAATGCTATCACTGACAAAATTCAACTGTTGGACAGCAGATTCTGACTGATATTGCATCTGTTGATGCTGAGCCGCCATATTCTGGATATCCTGTTCAGACAACGGTTTACTGGAAGCCAAAATGTTCACTCCTTGGTAATTGAATCAAGGCGTATCATGTTACGTTTTAGGCCATGTTCACTGCCTATGAGCGAATAAACTTTTTCACGTGCATTTTTTTCATTCAGACTGGACACATTTTTTGTGAAACGTTCCCATAAATTTCCTGCCTTGAATGTACCAGATATAATGTAATTTTCCATCTTTAATTTCTCCTCGTTTGAATTGATAAATATTAATACACGAATGTCTGCTGTACCCTAATACATTTGCAGGATAAATACTTTATTCAAACCTTTCAATTAACATTTTATAGCCCCCCAGCAGAGCTGCGGAGTATAACGATTAAGATTAACGGTTAAACAAGTATAGCAATTTTGAAACAAAATTATGAATTAATTCATACTCAATTCATTTCTAAGTTCTCCAAGCGTAGCAATGCGTTCTGCAAATGCATTATGGCTATGAATACTCTCTTCATTGATCTGTTTAATTGTTATTATCGATTCATCAGGAATGTCAGAGAAATCTTTCACAATTTTTTTGGCCATGGTGCGTACACAATCTTCAACAAACTTGGGGTTTTTATGTGCGGTCTCAACCAGCATTGCCTCATCGTTGCGCTTGAGTAATTCATAAATGCTGGAACTCATGGACGTTTCAATGATGTGGATAATCTTGTCGATAGAAACTTTGTGGTGATGGGAAACCTGGATGGTTACAATACCTCTTCCCCGCTGGTTATGGGTTGCCATGGGCACTGTATTGAGGAATTCATAAATTGTCTTACTGTCCACGTTCAATCGCTTCAGTTCAGCTATGGCCTTATCACGCATTATTTCCTGGGCACATGGACAAGCAGTAAGACCTAAAACCTCAGCTCCCACCATTTTATTCACTGACACCTTACCATTTTCCTTCCGTTTAGCGATTGCTTCTGCAAAGATGTCAACTACTTGCTGGCATTTCACTTTATTAACCGGTGTTACCCGCTTAACTATGTATTCACTCTTCATTCTAACTTCGGCCCTGGTGGCATATTCATGCCGGTCAAGCAATCGTTTAGCAACTTCTCCACAAAGTTCTTCAATCTCACATACTGGTAAATTGATAGATTCTTCCAACACTTCATCTATGGCTTCAAAATTACGAGAGAGGTTTGCACCTTTACGGTCTGAAGGTAGGTCAACAAAGATATCGAAATTTGATATTAGTATAATGGGGCGTCTATCTGCTCTTGATACTTCGACCAATTTCTTTACATTGGTTACACCAACACGGGAAAGTGTTATCGGTATGTCTGGTTTGTTCGCCTGAACATCAGCTAATTGTACTACTGGTATATCCATTTAGTAATCTCCATATTCCAGATAAATGTGTGTAGTTGTGCCACATGACTATATTTTTCACAACGATAATGTTTGCGTATTGAACCAAAGTTTAAATGTCTTTTGTTTATGATATTACGGTAGAAATTCCCAAATGGATTTAACATTAAATTATTGTCTTAAGAATGTTTATATATGGTTATAATCTAAATATCTATGTTAAGTATTAATTTTGGCGGTGAAAGTGATGACACTTTTCAAAAAAACAAAAACAGACTCTAAGAAAGACGAAAATAAAGATATTGATTTCCTGAAACAGAATATTACTTCTGATTTGGATGAAAAAACTTCAGACAAAAGTGAAACAGTGCCCAAATTGTCAGATATTCTAGGAAATAAGCCTGATGTAAAATCAAAGTTAAGTGAAATTAATTTTGAGGCTAAAACCATCGAAGAGCGCAATAGAGGAAATGTTCCAGACGAAAACAAATCAGAACCTTCTATTAAAAAACCTGGTATAGGGGATGTAAGGGAAGCTCTTGCATCGGCAATAAAAGAACAGAGTGCTGCAGCAGCAATAACTGCAACAAAATCAGAAGCACAGGCAACAATGGTAAAGTCACCAGCGACAGAAGCAACGACTGCATCAAAGCCTGAAGCACAGGCAACAACGGTAAAGTCATCAGCGGCAGAAGCAACAACTGCATCAAAGCCTGAAGCACAGGCAACAACGGTAAAGTCACCAGCGGCAGAAGCAACAACTGCGGTAAAACCTGAAACACAGACAACATCTGGAATGACTCAGGATTCATTAAAAGAAGTCCAGGCACAACTAGACGACCAGAAAAAATTGATCGATGAGCAGAATAAGACAATTAAGAACCTTGAATCAACGATAAATAAGATGGAGTCAGGGGATGTCAACCAGTTAGTTAAACAAAATCAAGATTTGCTAACACAACTTTCTCAAAGAATAGATGCTGTAGAAAAGGGCAATCTCACAGAAGGGGAAGAAGCCATTTCAGACGAAGAACAAGCATTGGTCAAAGCAGGGAAGTATCTGGAAAACCACATGAAAAAGGTCAATGATGTTTATGATAAACTTGACAATAAAATAACAGATATGCGAGCGTTCATGGCAGAAGTTAACGAGAAAGAACGCGAATTCATGGAAACAGAGGACAAACTCAATAAAATCCAGCGCAAGGCTGAAAGCATAATAGAATCTGAACTGCTGAGTAAATCCAATGAAGCCATCCAGAACCTTGAAGATAGCAAGACAAAGATTGTTGAAGAATCTGGACAATTGTTAGAAGAGGTTGAAAAGAAGTTGGAAAATTTCAAATACGAAATCGAATCTTTTAAAGAGAATTCAAAGAAGTCGATTAACGAGACCTCAGAGATGTTGAAAGTAACCGAATACGAGGTTAAGAAAGCTATCGATGAAAAGATAGAATATGACCAAGAAAACATGAAACGGGTAAATGAAGTTATCAGCATCATGAACGAAACGGTCCAAAAGATACTGGGCAAAGAAGAGAATAACGCCTGATAACTCAATACAAAATGGATGTTTGGGATAATACCCCAACATCCAAATTTAACTTAATAATTTAATCTAACTCTTTTCAAACTTTATCTCGTCATTTTCCATAAGTAATCTCAAGTCTTCCAAACTGAGTCTACCCTTTTTCTGGAATTTATCTTTAGCATCCACCCGTTTTTCTTCCTGCTTTTTCTGGTCCTTGACAAGCTGTATCTCCTTCATCTGGTCCAGGAATACATCAAGTTCATCCCGAGTTTGTGAAACTGAATTTTTCACTGCATCAATTTTCTCTTTAATGGGGTTAGTAAACTCGTATATTTCAAGCAAACGTTTGTGAAATTCATCTGACTTTTTCCTGATTTCGTCCATTTTATTATAAGTATCCAGCATATCTTCGTGATATGACTGGGACTCACTGGCCAGGTCATGGATTAAAGCATTGAATGTGTCAATCTCCTGGTAGAATTGGCTCACTTTTCCGTATATGCCACCCATCTCATTATGGATTGTGTTTGCTTCCCGTATGGCCTTAAGCCGCTCTCCCAGTTCACCCAATCTTTTCATCAGTGACTGCTCATAATCCAATGGTATGTCTACTGTGGAGAACTTTTCCAGCTCGGTCCGGTACGCTTCCATGATGGATTCGAGCCTACCCCTTGCTACTGTGTTTAAGTTATCGCGAATCTTCTTCAATTCACCAATCTTGTCGGTATAACCATCACTGTTGCTCCTGACATCTTCTCTTTGCTTTTTCAGTTCTGCAATTTTCTTATTGACCTCATCGCGCTTGGCCCGTAATTCAATGGCTGGCTCCTTTAATTCTTTAACCTGTTGGTTAAGCTCATCACGCTTTGCCCTGAGTTCTTTAGCCCCCTTGTTATGCAGGTTCATCTCCTGGTAAAGATCCTTAATATCCTTTTCCTTGTGTTCCATCTGTTGCCTGAGCACATTGATCTTGTTCTTCAATTCTCCTTCAGACATCACAGATACATCATTCATTATTGCTCGCCCCCTCGACAACCATTTTTTCCCAGTACTCCAGAGCATCCTTGTGAAGTTCTATCCTGCGTTTCAGCCATCCCAACCGTGATTCCATCTCTTCGAATTCCTCTTTAATCGAAGCTGATTCAGATTTATGTTTAGCAGGAGCGTCCATCATGTCATCCAGTTCCTTTCGAGCTGATTCAGCAGTTTTAAAAATGTCAAGAATGGATGGCAGGAACCCTCGATGCACATCATCAAGTTCTGGCACACCCTGCACTATTTCATTAACCAGTGAACTTATCCTGTTGATGAGATATAACTCTTCCTTAGACGACATATTGGCATTCTGCAACCTGTTTTCTATATCCGCAGTCTCATTTTCGATGTGCTGGATATGTCCTGTATCAACAATATCCTCAAACAATTTGATACGCAGCTTTTTTGCCTGGTGATACAATTGATGTCGTTTTTCCCTGAGCACCACTATCCTGGTCTCAAAGGCTTCCAGTTCCTTATTCATGCGCTGGTATTCCGTTCGCTTGGAATTTACAACAACTTCCAGCCTTTCCTGTTCATCAGTGAAATCCTTGATAAACTTGTTGTGCTTTTCAATAACAATAGAATACAATTCTGCATCGCTCAATATTGTTACGGGTTCATATGTTACCTGTGGTTCTATCTCAGTCACTGCAGATTTCTCCTAAAAATTGTTTTACAATCAGGATTAACAGATATATATTTTTCCCATGCACAATCCTAAATGCCATTATCCTACACAGAACATCTGTGCATGGGGCACGCCGCCGATGTCAATTACACAGGCTGAATCTATAGCACCACATTTTATGGCAATATCAACACTACGCTCACCCACAATATTTGCGGTGGTAGCTTCCAGCAGTGCTGTTTGTACCTGTGTAGTATCTGCCAGTTCACCCTTATAAAATTCTTCGTCGATATCCAACTTTAAACCATTACTTTTCAGGGTCTTGCCGATGAGTTCCCTGTCACATACTGTTAGCAATATAGATTCATCGGTTTCGTATATCTTGATGTACATAATCTATGCACTTCTCATGGACTATTAAAGTTAATGGTATTCATGTAGTTTTCAAAAATCCATTACTGGGTTCAAAAATAGAACCTTCACGCTTCAGTCTTTTGATGAAATCTTCTGCCTTATCTTCATCCATTCCTGCTTCCACAGCGCGCAGTATAACTTCGCTTTTCGGCGCCTTTCCATCATGGTCCTGCTGCAATTCACGAATGATATCCCGGATAAGTTTGGCCTTGTCACGCTGGCTTTTTGCCATGCCTGTATTGATCATATCGGAATCCAGTTTTCCGGTTTCCGGGTCTGTCATTACCTGTTTGAGACTTTCATTAACAATCCTGATAATACGGTTAACGTCAGTGGTGGTTACGGTATTACTTAGCCTCATTTTGGCTGAAGCCTCTGCCAGGCGCACCAGGGCCTCAAGCTGCCTTGCTGTTACTGGAATTGGTGAATTGGTGTCGCCTCCCTGGCTCCTGAGATTAAGGTAAAAATCAATTATCATCTGTCGGGAATCGTCTTCAAGCACAGGGAATATGTGGCGCTTCGAATATGCAATGTATTTGCGCAACATTTCGGGCTTAATGGATGGCTGGACGACCTCCATAGCCGTTTTTATCTCCTCCAACGTGACTTTGGAAGACTTTACGTTTTTGTACTGGGCATCAATCTCACCGGCATAGTGCCCCCTCAAAATATGTTCTGCAATATTTGTATCACGCTGTATGTTTGTTTCATCTGTCAGTATGAATATCAGGTCAAACCTGGATATCAGTGCCGGGGGCAGGTTGATCTGTTGAGCAATGCCCTCATAGCGGTCGAACCGACCGAATTTTGGATTCGCTGCACCCAGCAGGGCACACCTGCTCTGCAGGGTTGCCATGATACCAGCCTTTGCAATACTGATGGTCTGCTGTTCCATAGCTTCGTGCAGGGCACTTCTATCCTCTTTTGCCATCTTGTCCATCTCATCCACGGCAGCCATTCCCTTATCAGCTAATACGAGGGCACCGGCCTCAAGCGTCCAGCGTCCGTCCCCAAACTCGTCCTTGACTGCAGTTGCAGTAAGACCGGCAGACGTGGTACCCTTACCTGAAGTATAGATACCCCGTGGTGATAACTTAATAGCATAACGCAACAGCTGTGACTTGGCAATACCCGGGTCACCCACCAGCAGCATGTGAATATCCCCCCGTATTCTTGCCCCATCCGGCAGGTGTTTCGGCACACCGCTAAACAATTGTAACGCCATGGCCTCCTTAATCTCATCATACCCAAAAATGCTGGGAGCAATGGACCCGATTATTCTGTCATAAACATCAGGAGAACGTCCCATTTCCTCGATCTCCTTTACATCTTCCAATGTAATTTTTATTTCATCGAATTCGTGGTCTTCCCGTTCAATGGACTGACCATCCAGTACAAGGTCAAAAAAGGTACTTTTAACAATGCCTTTCTCCCTCTGGTAGCTTCTCAGTATGCCTGAAATGGTCACCCGGTCACCAGGGGCCACCTGCCCTACAAGATCATCTTCAATATCAACATCCAGGGTCTGTGGCTGTTCACCGCCTCTAAGGTCTTCAGGAGATTCCTGGATCCTGAGTTTTTGGGCATCAACAAACGTGGACTCTTTGATAAGCAACCTGAACGGACCCTGCCTACCGCACTGCTCATTGTCACAATCAAAAGGTGTTGAGAACTTACTTCCATTCTGGGGTAATTCAGTAATGTGCCCGCATTTCTGGCATTCAAAAGCTGCTGTGATAAGTTTTGGTCTTACCTCTGTGGCTTTCCTGATAATACCGGTAACGCTTATTAATTTTGAAATATTATCGCTTCTAAGCTGCCTTATCTCAACATCAGTGGGAAGATTGACGATCCTGACATGGGTATCATCCAGTGTTACATCCATAGGCAAATCAATATTGTTCAGCGCCATGTTGGCATGCCGCAGCACATTATCAGGAGTTTCCAGTAATTCACTCGCAAGCTCAATACTATATTTTTCTATATCAGGATATTCGATAATCAGGCTTTTGCGCTCAGGATACTCTCCTGCCAAAGAAAGCAGCTGCTCAAAATAATAACGTTTTATGAATTCTTCCCATGTAATTTCTGATGAATTATCTGCCATTTCTAAACCTTTGGTTAAGTCAAACTAGCATATGAATGTTCTGGAAAAGAGCGGACTGAAAGTATTATCGCTACTGGTTTTACTGGAGTGGAAACAAAGGGGGGTTAATATTTATAATGAAATATTTTAATAATATATTTTGTTCGTAGGTATACGAAATATATGTATACAATAAGTGTATAAATAGGTTAGTTGGTACAAGCGAGATTTTTACCTTTTTAATCCAAGTTTCCCACCCCAAAACCAAAATCACTATCGTATGGATGCATGCTTCTAAATTATGGAGTTCGTGGCTGCAATAATCGTACATTCTGCATCAGTAATGGGTATCCCGGTCTCGCTGGGTGAGGGGGAATTCATCGCAAAGTGCGCAAAGAACGCAAAGACATTGTTGCTTTATCTTTGCGTCCTCTGCGGTATAATATTGCTTAAGTAATATATTTTAACTGCCATGGCATCTCTCCACTCACAACAACTCAATACAACTCCCCCAACCCAACATCCAGCACATCCACACCCATCCCAGATTAGCAGAAGCATGTCCGGGCAGTCGGGTAAGTGCTTCAAGAGGGGGG
>JAKRWB010000190.1 GCA_022353185.1 ANME-2 cluster archaeon
ATTCTGATGGATAGGTCGATATTGACACAATTCCTTAAAGCAGGTTTTGTATATAACCATCATCTGAATCCAACTATAGCAGGCACCCCACAAGGAGGTATTATATCTCCAATTCTGGCGAATATGACTTTAAACGGAATTGAACGTGTAATTTCAGATAAGTACTATTCCGGGAAAAGTTGGAAGAGCTGCAATCCAAAAAAAGTACATTTTTTGCGATATGCGGACGATTTTATTGTGACTGCTGATTCAGAAGAGACTGCAAAGGAAATTATGGATATAATTGAACTGTTCCTGAAGGAAAGAGGCCTGGAATTATCAGAAGAGAAAACTCTGATAACTCATATAGACGAGGGGTTTGACTTTTTAGGTTGGAATTTTCGAAAATACAATGGGAAACTTCTCATCAAGCCATCCAAGAAGTCTATTGATAGTGTTACACGAAAAATAAGTGACACAATCAAAGGTGGAAAGGCATGGACTCAGAAGAATCTCATCAGTGCTCTGAATCCCATTATTACTGGATGGACAAATTACCATCAATCGGTGGTTTCCAATGACATATTTTGTAAACTTGATTATAGAGTGTGGAATATGCTCTGGAGATGGGCAAAACGGAGACATCCCAAAAAATCCAGGTCCTGGATTGCCAAGAAATATTGGCATAGTGAAGGGACACGGAATTGGGTATTTTCTACAGAAAAGACCAAGCTAAAACTCTTCTCAGATACAAAGATTGTAAGACATACATGTCTTAAACTAAACATGAATCCCTATCTTGACACAGAATATTTCGATGTGCGAAGATATAAATTGCGTGCTCGGAAAATAGCTGGCAAGCCTAAAACGTCTGGAGTTAAAATGAACAATTGTTCATTTTGCATGAATAGTGTAGTCCCAAAACCGTAATGTCATTGAATTGTAAACTGCTGCCCGATACAAAAAGGGTTATGGAAGGCTTGAGCCGGATGTGGCGAAAGTTGCAAGTCCGGTTCTTAGAAGAGGGAGAGCGAGTAATCGCTCTTTCTTATTCGGCAATCTTCATGCCCGGTTCTGTGAGGGGGCTCATAGTAACCTCGGGGCTGTTACCCCAAACAAGAGGTGCGCTATGGGCTCTACTCGACAGAAAAGTGGCACCGCTCTGTGCTCTCTGTGTACTCTGTGGTTGACAAACTTTGCAGCGATTCCTTTTTCCAGAATAATTTAAAAAGTATCCCAAACACAAGGGAAATGTATTTATATAAGATATCCGTTCATTTTATTAGTTAATTAGTATAACAAACATGTCTCTAAACATAAAAATGGACTTAATGTTCCAGCAGGTACAAAAAGACCTGTCAAACCTGAAAGGAGTGAAGAAATCAATGGTTGCCAGCCAGGATGGCTATATCCTTAGCCAACCAGCCGAGTCCAGGCTTGAATTATTTGCCAGGACATCAGCAGCCATGTTAAAGACCGCAGATGCAGCTTCTGCAAAAATGGGCAAGAATTTTTCACAACATGTGGTCATCGACTATCCGGATGAGAAGCTCATAGCTGTTCGTGCAGGCCCCAAGGCCATCGTGGCTGTACTTACAGGAACTGGCATCGGACTTGACCCAATCATGACAGAACTGGATAAGGCCGCTGAAAAGGTCCGTGGGATAATATAGTCCTTAAAACTAAATATTTAAAGGTCTTGAATACTGTTTTAGCGTTTAGCATATTTTAGAGGTAGAACCTTGGTAAGCACGTCAGGACCCATTATTCTTGGAATTGAAGGCACAGCCTGGAATCTGAGTGCAGCTATTGTAGACAAAAATGATGTAATTGTTGAATCCACAGCTACTTATAAACCTCCTACCGGGGGCATCCATCCCAGAGAGGCATCCCAGCACCATGCAGACCATGTAGGGCCAGTAATTATAAAAGTTCTATCAGAGGCAAAGGATAATGGAATCACATCCTCTGACATAGATGCTATAGCCTTCTCCCAGGGTCCGGGCCTGGGGCCATGCCTGCGCACCGTAGCCACGGCTGCCAGGGCACTGTCCCTTTCGCTTGATGTCCCACTCATCGGTGTGAACCATTGCATAGCCCACATCGAAGTCGGACGCTGGAAAACCGATGCCAGGGACCCGGTAGTGTTGTATGTAAGCGGGGCGAATTCCCAGGTACTGGCATATAGGAAGGAGCGATACAGGGTATTCGGGGAGACTCTGGATATCGGTATCGGAAACGCTTTTGATAAATTTGCCAGAGGGGTGGGACTTCAACATCCCGGCGGCCCAAAGATAGAGGAACTGGCCAAAGGAGCTACATCGTATGTTCCCCTGCCCTATGTTGTAAAAGGTATGGATTTTTCTTTTTCCGGCCTGTCCACGGCAGCATCCAATGCCCTGCAAACATCCCCGCTGGAAGATGTTTGCTTTTCACTGCAAGAGAACGCATTCGCTATGCTGGTAGAGGTGACCGAGCGGGCCGTGGCGCACACGGGCAAGGACGAAGTACTACTGGGTGGTGGCGTAGGTGCCAATATACGTTTGCAGGAGATGCTTGAGATCATGTGCCATGAGCGTGGTATCCGGTTCTATGTCCCAGAGCGTCGGTTCATGGGAGACAACGGCAGTATGATCGCTTACCTGGGACTGCTCATGTACCAGCAAAACACATTTACATCCATTGAGCAATCCTATGCCATGCCTAATTACAGACCTGATGATACGCCTGTGACCTGGTGGAAGTGTTAACAGCTATCTATTTCCATATGAAATCGGGGGCTACATTATGTATAACTATGTGGATTTATGCTTAAATCTCGACAACTGCGTTAAAAAGGAATACTTATTTTATGCCTGCGGTCAACATAGGGCCGATGAGTACAGAGTCACTGGAATGGGCAGAAAAATACCGGCCTCAGAACCTTAGTGAAGTAGTAGGTCATCCAAGCATTGTAAAAGAACTGCTCAAATGGGGAGATGACTGGGAAAAGGGTGTCCCTAAGGACAGGGCTTTGATATTGTATGGAAAACCGGGCATTGGCAAGACCTCGGCAGCTTTTGCACTGGCTTCCCATATGGAATGGGATGTAATAGAACTTAATGCCAGTGACCAGCGTACAGCAAAGATAATCCAGAAAGTTGCAGGTTCTGCCAGTATGATGGGAACCTTTGACGGTACTTCAGGACGGCGCCTCGTCATACTTGATGAAGCCGATAACCTGCACGGCAACTATGACCGGGGTGGTGCCAGGGCCATAATCAATGTTGTCAAGAAAACAAAACAGCCTATCATCCTGATAGCCAACGAGTTCTATGACATGGATTCTGCTCTTCGCCTGGCATGTAAACCGGTACAGTTCCGGGTAATGAACAGCAATACCATTGTGAGCGTACTCAAATCCATCTGCAGGAAAGAAGAGGTGATGGCCGGAATAGGCGTGATAGAGCAAATTAGCGACAATGCAGGCGGAGATCTGCGAAGCGCTATCAATGACCTGCAGGCTATTGCTATAGGGAAAAATCAACTGGAAGTGGATGATATCGTCACTGCTCCCAGGGATGCCAGGGAAACGGTTTTCAGGGCAATGGATAAGATATTCAAGGCTTCGGATATGAGGTCTGCCCAGGAAGCTGCGTGGCATGTGGATGAGAGCCCTGACAACCTTATCAACTGGATAGACGAGAATATACCGGTGGCATACACGGATGAAAAGGATATGTATGCCGGGTTTAACCAGTTGTCACGGGCAGATATGTTCCTGGGCAGGGTCAGACGCAGGCAGAATTACCGGCTGTGGCGGTATGCCAGCCTGTTCATGACCGGTGGCGTGGCCGCAGTTAAGACCCAAAACTATTCAGGTTATAACAAATACCAGGCTCCCCAATTCTGGAGAAAACTGGGGCAGACAAAAGCAAAACGAAATATCAGGGATTCCCTTGCCGGTAAGATAGGCGGACTATGTCATCTATCCAAGAGATATGCCCGCTCAGATCTTATCTGGTTCTTCAAGCATGTGATTAATAGTAAAGAACATGCAGTTGATGCGGCAGCTGAGCTTGACCTGAACCCGGATGAGATAGCGTTTTTGCTGGATACAAAGGCAACAACTAAGAAAGTTAAGACCATATATGAATCAGCCCAGCAATTGATAGAGGCCCAAGTGAAGCACGATATTGAGGTGTTTGGCGGGTTCACCCATACAACAGTAGTAGATGAACAGCAGCATGAACTTGACATTTCAGTGGCAGACAACGGTGGGAATGTTGATGAGCTGGCTGGAGATAAAGTTGTCATTGAAGAAAATACAAAAAACCAGAGTTCGTTATTTGATTTTTGAGGCTTTAATGACGGGAAAACTGATAACACTTGAAGGTATTGATGGTTCAGGAAAATCCACGATAACTCAAAGTTTGAAACACGATTTCAAAGAAAAAACTAACGTAATATTTACCAGGGAGCCTACCAGGGAATGGACGGGCGAAGCAGTGAGCCGGGCCATCAATGAAGAAACCGACCCTCTGGCAGAGTTATTCCTTTTCGTTGCAGACCATGCAAACCACCTGAGCAAAACAATAAGGCCTGGCATTGCGGATAATAAGACCGTGATATCTGATAGGTATTCTGACAGCAGATATGCATACCAGGGTGCTACGTTAAAAGGAATCATCGAACAACCACTTGAATGGGTGATGGAGCTCCATAAGGGATGGACCGTAGTTCCGGACCTTACCATCCTGTTTGATGTCAGCCCGGAAATTGCAGTTTCAAGGGTGGGGACTCGTGACTATCAGACTAAGTTCGAAAAGATCAGTTTTCTTGAACAGGTGCGTTCAAATTACCTTAAACTGGTGGATATGCAGCCGGAGCGTTTCATTGTTGTTAATGCAGAACAGCCATATAGTAATGTAGAACAAGCCGTATTCACAGCAGTGAAAGATTATATCGTATAATAAAGGACCAAACAAATAAAATGAATGATGGGCTGACCCTCCATGGTTAGGAGGGCTCCCCATTTAGGGGACTTGCGCTTGCATTCACCCATTCCTGCGCATGTACGCACTTCGTACCTATGCGCCAACGTTCTTGAAATGAAGGTGGAGGTCTGACCTTCAAGACTATGTTCTGTCTTGAGCCTTTCACAACTTTATCAGATAGCTCCAATATCTCTACCTTTCATTCCTTCATTGCTAGCCCATGTAGCATGCACTTCAGCTTTGCCAGTTCTATTACTGACATCTTAATTCTGAAGTAATACTTATGTTGTTTTACACTCCAATATATCTTTCGGTAAACAATCCGATACCAAACCTGGTAATCAATAGGAAACTAAAACTTGGAAAAACAATGGATTGAAACAATAACAGAGTAACAAACTTAAATCGCTCTGGCAAATGTGATAAAACCAGTGTGTCCAACTTTGGTGGTGGATGGCCGTGTTCCCCTCTCACTGAAAGATATCTCTCTTTGGGTACACTCAAGAGTGACCACCTCTTCAAATTTTTCTATATTTATAGCCATGCGCACTTCCTTAGCCTGTTCAAAAAACGGTGAGAAAACCACAAGATATCCACCCGGTTTCATGACTGTGAGGACCTCCGGCACAACCTTATCTGCTGCCTGCATATCCAGTGTTACCACATCGAATGTCTCATTCAGTGAACGTATTTCTTTCACCAGGTCCCCTGACCTGAAATCTACATTCGTAAGACCGGCAAGTGCTATGTTTGACCTTGCTACTTCAGCAAATTCCTCCCTGACCTCATAAGTCACCACCCTCCTGGCAACAAGTCCCAGATAAATGGCAAGAATGCCTGAACCAGTACCAGCATCAAGTACTGTGTCCTCCTTATTAAGACCTGTATGGCCCATAATCATCCCGATATCTTTTGGACTTATGGGTGCCCCGGTCCTTTTCAGGGAATTGAAAAGGTCTGCTGCCCTTAAGTGATATATTTGCATTTCAAATCCCAGGTGGGATACAATAATGTCACTATATTCCATGCCCAGCAGCTGGCCCAGTTTGAAAACCCCTACATCAGTATGAAGGTCTTCATCACTTGCAATGACAATATATCTCTTGCCACCACCCTTTAGCAGGACAGCTTCACCCTGTTTCATAGTCTATCACACACCGGTGGAACTATCTTTGTAATATGGTCGAACACAGTAACGTTTTCATTGGTCAAGTGATTAATAAGTTCCTCTCCTTTCATTTCAGTCAATCTTTTTTTTACGATACAACAAGGAATGTCCTGTCATCTGAGGCGGGACATCCAAGCCCAGCAATATAAGCATGGTAGGAGCAATGTCGGCAAATATGCCCTCATGTAGCTCTACATCCTCCATTTCTGAGACAAAAATCAACGGGACCGGGTTGGTGGTATGAGCCGTATACGGGCTTCCATCATCATAATATACCATCTGTTCACTATTGCCGTGGTCTGCCGTGACAAGTGCTGCACCGCCGCTGGACAATATCACATCCAGCACCCTGCCCAGGCATTCATCCACCACTTCTGCTGCACGCATTGTAGCATCCAACATACCGGTATGTCCCACCATATCCAGATTGGCAAAATTAGCAATAATGACATCGTAGTTTCCGAATTTTATCCTGTCCAGTAGCGCATCTGTCACCTCATAAGCACTCATCTCAGGTTGCAGGTCATAGGTGGGGACTTTGGGTGAAGGAATGAGCACCCGGTCTTCTCCTTTATAGGGTCCCTCTACACCTCCATTAAAGAAAAAAGTCACATGCGCATATTTTTCAGTTTCAGCAATATGAAGCTGACTTTTATTGCAATTGCTCAGGTATTCGGCCAGTGTATTATCAATATGCTCGTGTGGGAATGCAATGGGCAGGTCAAAGGTCTCATCATACCGGGTCATGCAAACAAAATGTGTGTTAGGAGCCTGTTTTCGTTCAAATCCTGAAAAGTCATTGAGTGTCAGGGCGCCGGTCAGTTCTCTTGCCCTGTCAGGTCTAAAATTGAAGAATATTACGGCATCGCTATCTTGAATGGTGGCATTCGCCCCTATATCTGATAAAACCACAGTGGGTTTAACGAACTCATCGTTCTCCCCCCTCTCATAAGCAGAGATTACAACTTTCTCTGCACTGGGGGCTGTCTCTCCTTCACCTATTGTCAATGCATCATATGCCAGGCAGACTCTTTCCCATCTTTTGTCCCGGTCCATGCTGTAATACCGGCCGCTGACTGTGGCTATCTTTCCAACACCAAGTTCTTGCATCCGTTTTTCGGTTTGCGTAATATACTGCAGTGCGGACCGGGGCGGCACATCCCTGCCATCCAGGAAAGCATGGACGAAGACTCTATCCAGCCCTGCTTTCTTTGCCATCTCCAGAAGTGAAAATAGGTGGTCTATATGGCTATGTACGCCTCCATCAGACAGCAGGCCCATCAGGTGAAGTGAAGAACCGTTCTCCAGAACATGCGCCAGGGCACCGGATAATACTTCATTTGAAAATAAATCACCATCCCTAATAGACTTGTTTATCCGTGTGATATCCTGATAGACCACCCGGCCTGAACCCAGGTTCAGGTGTCCGACTTCACTGTTCCCCATAAGGCCATCGGGCAAACCTACTGATTCACCCGAAGCTTCCAGGGTAGTATTGGGATAATTGCTCAACAGCCTGTCAATGACAGGTGTATTTGCCATGAGCACGGCATTTCCATCAACTTGTTGACTGATTCCCCAACCGTCAATAATGAGCAGAACAAGCGGTTTTGGGATTGCCATTATATTATAACCTTCAATAGTTATTTTTTATTTCCGACAAGTTCATTCAATGTAACAATACTTCCAATTGCAAACACGATTGCAGAAGCAATATTGAACATTAACGAAGTATTATAATCTTGCCATATTTCACCTGTACGATTGGTTCCTAGGGGAATCACCAAAGGCTCAAGCAGGGTCATATCCATTTTTGTGTATATATAAACAGCAATACCCACGATAATAAGAAACACCCCAAACACCAGGTCAGGCGTATAGAGGGTCTGTCTGTATTCCAGTTTCTTTAGTGGTATCTGAAACTCGCCCAGTATTTCATCCTCAACTATCCGGCCTTCCACCCTGGCCAGAACATCCTGGTATTTTTTGTTAAGACTATCACTGGTGTATTCAGTGATCTCTTGATTCTTGTGCTTCTCTTCAATTCTGACAAGAGCTCCTTCGATTTTGGTCTTGATGCGGTTTAACTGGAAAATCATCTGTTCTTTTTGGACCATCCTTTACACCCT
This sequence comes from ANME-2 cluster archaeon, assembly GCA_022353185.1. Taxonomy (GTDB): domain Archaea; phylum Halobacteriota; class Methanosarcinia; order Methanosarcinales; family Methanocomedenaceae; genus Methanocomedens_B. The sequence continues at coordinate 8,253 of JAKRWB010000190.1, forward strand.
CTAAATTATTACACCTTTCTATCTGTTGATAATAATATATAGCATTATATCACAATATGCCTGGACAGAGGTATATTATACCTGATTGTCGGCCTCTTTAGTAACTATGTGTTGCAATTGATCAAAAAACCAGTCTCTATACGCCTACTGATTACACT